>JAPKEA010000266.1 GCA_028822275.1 Planktomarina sp.
CGCGTCACACACGCCAGAAGCTTGCGGCGGTCCTCAAGGGACAGAAAATTTGAACGGTTCGTGCGAGAACTTGAATCAATGTCCTCCTAAACGTCAACATGATCTTCGGGTACTCAACGACGCCAAGTATAGCTTATTATTATTGTCTTTTTCGGTACCAGCAAAAATCAACTGGCAGCCATGTGCATTCAGTTTTGCTGCATTTTCGTGAAACATTTGTTTCCATGGTGCGAAGCCTCTGGATAAATCTTGAGTTAACTTGACGATTATTTTGCTACGTTCTTCGTTTTTACGTTTTATTATTAAGTGGATAGTTTGAAAACTATATGAATGTTCGCCAACCAAACGCATGCTGATTTATTACGACCCGTGGCAGCTCCAAGTGGGCCGAACCACTATTACAATTACAAATCATAATTATTCCAGAATTTCCATTCGTATAAAACTGCAGCATAGGCATTATTTTATTGGAGTGCCCTCGTTCTCAAAACAAATCAATTTACCGTCTTTCTTTGTCCATACCCCCATTATCACTTCTTTTGTATCGTCAGGGAATGCCATGATCAAATGCTCCACGATTATATCGTCATTTTCATAAATGCAGCGTTCTTTCTCACGAGTAACTTTGTCACTAGCATACATCATTTTACGGCCTTCGTAGAACCCTGTTCGGTCTACATCTGTTCCATTTTGATTTCTTACAAATACAAAATCGTCGTGGACTAACTCCATAAATGCATCAATGTCTCTACTTTTGTCGGCTGACTTCATCTTTTCGTAAAGCATTTTACTCTCCCTCCAATTTAATAGCTGTTTCACCCTAACAGATACTCGCAACACCCAATTCAGGCCTGTTAGGTCCAATATAGCAAGCTAGACAGCTTTCATGGTATGGGCCATTTTCTGGCTGTCATCGTAAATCCAAAACTCTTTAATCTTTCCGTCTTCAATTTTGTGATAATGCCCAAAATTAGCGTCCATACCGTCCGCTTTGGCATGTAACTGAGTGAAAACTTGGTTTCCTTCAGCGATCATATTAGTTGGTGTTCCTGAGAAATTATCAAACATAGCAGGAATAGTAGATAAAACTGACATCCAAGCAGCAATGCCCTCATGAGTGCCCGAAAAGCTATGCATACCGTTCACTTTTATAATGGCGTCTTCATGGTACATTGAGGCAAATTTTTCCATATCTCCAGTTGTAAAACAATCATACATAGTTTGTACTACTTCTTTAGATGTCATTTTAGGTCTCCAATTTTTCTGCTTGTGCCCTATGTGCTAAAATCTAAATTTAACAAAAATTCAATCCTTTGGTTGTAACTTAAATTTCATTCGGTATTTAAAGTTACGTCAAAATTGGAAATTAAATCCGCACCCCTGTTAATCTCTAAGATAGCCAAATAAGAGATTGAGCCTTTCCGATCCTTTTAGATGCGTTTGACACGAACATGCAGACTGCCTGCCAAGCGAAAAAAGATCGGTCGCGAATTTGATTTGTATGAGTAGACAGGCCACCACGATGATACGCAAGCGTTAGGCAGAGGGTATAGCTGTTGCCAAGGCGGCTAAAGACGGTCGCTACAAGGGTCATAAGCAGTCCATAGATCGGAGTGTCATTACAAACATGCTTGATGCTGGCTCGTCTGTTACGGCAGTGGCTAGGTCGTTAAATATCTCTAGGCAGTCTGTCTACCGTATTAAAGCAGAAGTTGAGGCAGCTTAGTACAGCCACTGGGGGTTAGAGTTCTCTCTGATCCCCATGGGACCCTCCAGAATATAGGGGAACGATTCAGACCCAACGGGTATCCTAACCCATCGACAACATAAAATATTTCTAACGCCACAGACTGGCCCCTTAAACCCAGAGTTAATTTAGAAATCGGGTATTGGAGTTTTGCAACTTCCTGACTAGCCTACGGCAGCACTTAGCCAACAAGAATGTATTGTATAACAATTGAGGCGATTAGTATGAGCAGTAAAAAGTCTTCTGACGGCTTAAATCAAAGTGTCCTCAAGTGTCTCCGTGGCGAAGGCACTAAGAAAGATGCCAAGAATGCTTTTCGGTTCTTTCATGACAAAGCAAAGTCTAATCAAGCACAAGCACAGTTTGAATATGGACACGCCTTGTTCACAGGTTTTGGGAATGACGACTTCAAAGACACAAGAGCCGCTATAGATTGGCTACAGCTAGCAGCAGATCAAAATCATATTGAAGCCCAGTTTTATCTTGCACAAGCCTATCATGATGGTGAGGGCGTTGAACAAGACTACATCATGGCGGTCCATTTCTACACTAACCCTGCGGAGCAAGGAAATGCTGATGCTCAATATTAGCTTGGCAGGTGTTTGTCGTACATATCCCTAGAACGGGCCAAAAAGTCAGGTTGGACAACAACGTATTCTGAAAAGATCGAAAAAAACAATGGCCAGAAGAGAACACACAGTTACTGGAACAGGCTGGCGGCTGAACAAGGTCACGTTGAAGCCATGTGCGCAATGGGCAGTAGCTTCCGTAGGAAAAACGATGCACCCAGCCTAAGTCCTGAAGAAAAGCTTTCTTGGATGGAAAAGGCGGTAGATCAAGGTAATATCTCAGCGAACTGGAAAGTTGGCATGACGTATTTGACTGGTGAAGGGAGCCTTGCAGGGAAAGATTTTAAAACAAGCAATTCTAAAGCATTCAAGGTTACCAAAGCAGCAGCAAAACAGGGTCATGCTGAAGCTCAATATTTTATAGGTGATGCGTATGCGACTGGTATTGGGATTGAAGTAAATAAACAAAAATCAGTAAAGTGGTTTTATTTAGCCGCTACGAATGAAAAAGGTATGGACGAAGCCGATATTCTGTTCAGTTATTACCATCACTTGAAGAGCGATATACTTGGAGGATTATGGTATCCTAAGGTTCATGCTCATTTTCGTTTGGGAGAAGCTTATCTTAAAGGAGAGGGTATTGCTAAAGATGAAAGCAAGGCCAAGATTTGTTTTGAGTTTGCTAAAGAATACCACGTTGAAAAGGCGACAGAGTATTTATATCGGCTAGAGTTTGAGCAAGAGCACCGAGAAGAAAACAACAAACCAAGCATCTTTGAGCGCTCGAACCTAGACATAATTGCGGCTGGGGAAAATGAAGAAATAGAGTACAAAGAAACTTTCTCTCTTAATACCAGAACAGGTCAAAACAACGACAAAAAAATAAGATATGCCACAGTGAGGGAAGTAGCTGGGTTCCTAAATAGTCGAGACGGTGTGTTGCTGATTGGTGTTTCAGATGCACAGATTGTCACTGGCGTTGAGTGTGATGGTTTCGAAGGTAATGGGGATAAGTACGCCCTTAAAATCAACGATGTCATCATGTCTGCGATAGGTGACGCTGCGACTGCCAGTTGCGTGAAAATTAAACTTGATGTGATCGAAGATAAAACAGTCTGTCGTATTGAATGTAAGAAAAGTAAGAAGCCAGTCTATTACATATACCAAGGTGATGAGAAAATATTTATCAGGGTCGGTTCTAGCACAAAAGACCCCAAACCAAGTGAATGGGACAAGTGGAAGGAAGACAATTTCGATTAGACTAGTGAGCTATTCAGAAAGCTCTTATTTATACAACAACTCATTCAAGTCGCACCTAGCTTTCCACACCACCACACATTCCTGGCATCTTTCGGTAGCGGCCCTTCTAGCGCGGTAGGCAGGGTGTTTGCGGCAACCTTCAGCTAATATCTGCAAGAGTTCTATCCGCCGTTGGGAGTTGTCTTTGTCCGTGTTGTTCTTCCTACCAGATTCCACTTCAACCAGTTCATGCACAAGTTCACTACCTGATGAGTTGATAAATTGGCTGACAGTTTACCGTTGTGCCTCAAGACCAAGCCCAGATTACCTTGGGATGAAGTGCTAGAGCGCCATTCATTTAATGTGCAACATACCCCGCAGCCCTGAAGTAGTTCTGACATTCTTGTTGAGGGAAGAGTTCGCATGCTTCTGCGACAGTTTCGAACAGCGTGTCGAAGGTGCGGGCCTTCATGCGCCGCAGGTGCGCTTTGAGTTTGGAAAATGCCATTTCGATGGGGTTCAGGTCCGGGCTGTAAGGCGGCAGGAAGACAAGCCAGTTTCCCTGCGCCTTCAGGAACGCCTGTGCGACTGCGGATTTATGTGATGACAGGTTATCGGCGATCACGACCTCC
>JAPKEA010000267.1 GCA_028822275.1 Planktomarina sp.
GCTGCCTCATGCATCATACTGTGGGTAAAGTTGCACTGGAGAGTTGAATCCGCGGCCTTAATAGTTTTAGTTATATTTAGTTTATTATATCTAATACCTCCCCCCCCCAATCTGGTTGATGGATTAATCTGGAATATTCAGTTCAATATTTTTCAATTAAACAGGACCTGAACTAATAAATAAATCAAAAGTTTAACCTATATGCATTATTGATCGATCGCACCTTATTGGCGCTTGATGGGGAGGTTCAAATGACATGGGAGTCTACATATTTCTCAGGGTGCACCTTTAAAAATATACTCATTGTCAGCCTGAAAATTGTTTCTAAGGGCTGTAACCACGGTGAAAATTAGTTGTGCGCGAACCTTTTTGTGGATTGGATATAACCGCATATCCCGCTAGCCCAACTAGCAGCGTAAATATCGTTCCAAAAACTAGTATCCGAACCATAACAAAACCTAACCAAATAGCATTGTATCATTAACCAGCACTGAGAGAAGAACAAGAATATAATACCCTATAATCAAAGTATCTGGTGCAGTGAATTTTTACATAGGTTTCAAAATATAATACCTTTTGATGATCGGACTTGCCAATCTCAGACGGGGTATCGGAAATTTACAAATATCAGATTAGGCAGACCTAACCTTTCTTGCGTCCTTCTGGGAATCGCCAAGCAGGTAGGTTGTCTCTATAACTTTTAGTATCTGATAGAAGCGAGTAACTGCTATAGTAACTTCTATACCCATTTATAAAATCCACTGTCTGACCTACCAAAACATCACTAAACAAGGCTTCAAAATCGTCTGGGTGCTCAATAAAATCATTCCATAGATCCAAATCAAATCCTTTTTCTTGGATCTCTCTTTGAGCCGCGTTTTCACCGTCCTGAAAATCAAGTTTTTTGTCCATCGGATTCTTCCCAAAAAATTTGATTTAACTGTGATTTAGGGAATCACAGTCTAACGGTACATATGGATCATAATATTTTATGATCTTGATGATATCAATTAGTATCTGACAATAGAAATAGCAAATTTTGCTAAATAATCACCAATAAATCTGAGCACAGTCGGCGATCAATTCCAGCTAGTTTTGCGACCCAGTGCCCTGCCGCGAAGATCCAATTTTAGTGAACCACACCGAGCTAAAGATGTGCTGATAAATGCCTGATTTTCGATAGATAATCATACTTGAAGGGCCCTAACTTACGAGCGTCGGCACCGTCAGCTGTGCTCAGTGAAATAGCAACCATTTTTTGACCACTCGCACACACAGGCAGGTGTCAAAACGGCCAATAGCAGGGTTAGTATTCACCATTTGAAGACTAAGCATCTCGAAATTTTCAAAATAGGTTTGTTAGACTTCACATAATTCGGATCGGGTCAAAAACCTTTTGCCGCGCCCATTATCAAGAGAAAACATACCGCCACGTCCGTCAATTACATCAATAATTAAGCGCGTGTGTTTCCAAGCTTCGTATTGAGCACCGCCGATATAAAAGGGCGTACCGCTAATTTCTCCCATTAAGACGTCATGATCAGCAATGATAAGATCGCCTTCCGCATAACACATAGGGGCCGACCCGTCACAACACCCACCTGATTGATGAAATATGACTGGTCCATGGTCGGTTATTATCTCTTTCAAAAGCTGCAAGGCAGCTTCCGTTGCTTCAACTTGATCTGCCATAAAAATATCCTTTTTTATAGAGGGCACATCTAAATGCGCCCTCTCATTTAATCGCTTAGAAAAAGCCAAGTTTGTTCGGGTTGTAGCTAACCAATAGGTTTTTGGTTTTTTGGTAGTGACCCAACATCATCAGATGATTTTCACGGCCGATGCCTGATTGCTTGTAACCACCAAACGCTGCGTGTGCTGGATAGGCATGATAACAGTTTGTCCAGACTCGACCGGCTTCGATGGCACGGCCAAAGCGATAGCAGGTATTAGCATCACGGCTCCAGACGCCAGCACCTAGACCATAAAGAGTGTCATTGGCTATTTCCAAAGCCTCTTCGTCAGTTTTGAAGGTTGTTACCGATAGAACAGGCCCAAAAATCTCTTCTTGGAAGATGCGCATATCGTTGGTGCCTTTGAAGACGGTCGGCTGAATATAATAACCACCCTCCATATTTTTAGATGTTTCAGCAGCTCCGCCACCGATCAACAGTTCAGCACCTTCTTTTATACCGATATCCATATATGACAGAATTTTCTCAAACTGTTCGCTCGATACCTGCGCTCCTATCATGGTATTTGGATCAAGCGGATCGCTTTGCACAATAGCTTCAATACGCTTCAAACAACGGGCCATGAATTCATCATAGATGTCTTCATGGATCAATGCGCGGCTTGGGCACGTACAGACTTCACCTTGATTTAAGGCAAACAAAACGAGCCCTTCAATGGCCTTGTCAAGAAACGCATCATCTTCGTCCATAATGTCTTTGAAGAAGATATTTGGTGATTTACCACCTAATTCCAATGTGCATGGAATAATGTTTGCCGATGCATATTGCATGATCAGACGACCAGTTGTCGTTTCACCTGTGAATGCAATTTTTGCAATACGTGTGCTTGAGGCCAATGGCTTACCGGCTTCTAGACCAAAGCCATTGACGACGTTTACAACGCCGGCGGGCAAAAGATCGCCAACCATTTCCAACATAACCAAGATAGACGCAGGCGTCTGTTCCGCCGGCTTCAACACTATACAATTGCCCGCAGCCAATGCAGGTGCCAATTTCCAAATCGCCATTAGAATTGGAAAATTCCAAGGTATGATTTGACCAACAACACCAAGCGGTTCTTGGAAGTGGTAAGCGACAGTAT
Organism: Planktomarina sp.; assembly: GCA_028822275.1. Taxonomy (GTDB): domain Bacteria; phylum Pseudomonadota; class Alphaproteobacteria; order Rhodobacterales; family Rhodobacteraceae; genus Planktomarina. The sequence continues at coordinate 2,836 of JAPKEA010000267.1, forward strand.
CGCCATCAATTTCACTTAAGGCCCCTTCTTGGGCCCTGATAACGCTGCCAAAGTAGCGCAAATGATCTATCGCGAGTGGAAGATCAGCCGCAGTTGTTTCGCGGATTGGCTTGCCGTTATCCCATGTCTCTGCTTCGGCAAGTGTGGCTAAGTTATCTTCCATAATCTGAGCAATATTGTGCAATATTGTGCTGCGCTCGGTGACGCTTGTTGCGCCCCATGCTGTTTTCGCAGCATGCGCGGCATCCAGTGCCAGATTGATATCCTTTTCGTTAGAACGAGGTATCTGACATAGCACCTTGCCGTTGACTGGGGTAATATTATCAAAATACTTGCCATCTACTGGCTCAACAAATTTGCCACCGATGTAGTTTCCGTATTTCTCTTTAAATTGAAAAGCCATGGTTTCCTCCCAAAAATTATGCTCTTTAAGCCAGATAGTAATGAAGTTACAATTCTTTGTGAGTCACTACAGGTTTTTTAACTGCTTTGAATATATGTCTCAGGTTTGCGACAGGTCGCGAAAGTTATCACAAATCTGGAGCAATCTTTACGCAAAATGAGTTATTTTTGAATAACTGTGACAGGCTTATTTAGCGGTATTTTGAAGTCGCGCATCGGGTCAATCAAATGTGCCCCTCCGATGATGTTGCTCGCCGTAATGCGACTGGCAATCTTGAGTTTGCTATTTGAAATATAAGCCACTGCCGCCGCCTAAAGCAGTTTATGAACCTGGATGGCTGTTTTGTTCGCTCAGCCACCGTCTTTCCCCATGATCAGGAACTACCAAATCAGGCCAGTTTTGGTTGACTTTTGGGTCAAAATTTCCTGACGGACAAGAGAGTTGGAATTCAGGAAACCGCACTAGGTCCAGCCCAAAATACGTGATGTTCCACAGTGTGTATCGAACGGCCCATGACTTTGATCGTTACGTCAAGAACTGACCTAAATCAACTGACCGTTTTCAAAACACGCGTTCGCAATCTATAACGCCGGGATTAGGAAAACTTCCAAAACAAATTTTTTAGTTGTCCAAAAAAGTCATGAGCGGCCAAACGAGAGGTCACGTTTTTAAGTTCGATTAATCCGTCCCTCAGCCTTAAGCCGCCCCGAGATCAAGCGGTAGGCCCACAAGATGTTCCAAGACGATTTGGACGCAGTACTCAAACCTGGTTTCATCATAGAGGTGCCAACAATTTTTAACACCGAGTGTCGAACAACTTCCTTGATATTGGCACCCCAGTTAGACCAACATCCCGCGTGCCGCGACGGGAATTACGTCAACTATCTTACCGCTGCGCACCGCCACCAATTGATCGACCATATTGACCGCAACGCAGA
>JAPKEA010000268.1 GCA_028822275.1 Planktomarina sp.
ACGCGCCACACCGGAGATATTCACCACGGATCACGGCAGCCAGTTCACCAGTGGCTATTGGATCGACGTGTCGACGTGTCGACGGACGCGAAGGTCAAGAACAGCATAGGCGGCAAGGGCCGTTGGATCGATAACCGCGTGATCGATAACCGCAAGCTTGGCAATCACAGGGTCGGTAACCGCAGGATCTAGCGCCTGTGGCGATCCCTCAAGTACGCATGCGTCTGTCTGCTTGCCTTTGAGAAGGGCTCAAAAGCGAAAGTTGGTATTCGAGCATGCATGATCTGTTACAACGTCGGGCGCCCGCCCTCGCCCCTCGGTATCTTGCCCCCGGACAAAACCAGTGCCCGCAAAACACAAACCATCAAGTTAGCAGCCTAAATGAAACTATGATCCACCTGAACAGGGCTGCCGAAGGGTCAAAAAAATAGGATCACCTCGGTGCTACCCTCATATCTTGAGGCCAATTATGCCAAACGCAAACCTCTAAAATTACTGTTGAATCGAAATGAACCCATTGCGCTTAAAAACTGCCATTTTTTTACGCGCGACTTCAAGACCAGAGGCGACAGAATTTCCTCAGAAGAATTTCTTGAGCAGGTAAACCAATCTGCCGGCAAAGTAATCATCACAGCACTGGCCGGGAGGTCAGGGATGCCCCCTACCATACTATTCGGACCGCCTTTTCATCTTGATTGAAATCACGCTATCAATCTACAAAAATCACTGATCCGATTGATGTTAGCAGCACCAATACGTTTGCCCTTTGCAACTGGAATAGCCTTTTTGGTTCAACCTGCCAAAAGAGCGATCCCAGTGCCAACTTAGAGTTCCCCAACCTGTGCAAGAAGATGCCATCCGTTTTATTTTTTAGCGCTCTTCATATACAAAGATCGCTGATTTTTTCTAATGTAAGTCCAAGCAATAAAACGGCTTATTTTTTGCCCCTGCGCCATTTCGACGACTTTAAAATCAGCAACTTTAGCTTTTCTTAAAATTTTATAGAGTGGCAGAAGGTTATCTTTCTTCGACACCAACGAGCTAAACCACAGGCACTGAAAGGCGAACTTCATACTTTGCTCAACCATGCTAGCGATAAATTTTATCTCACCACCCGGACACCAAAGTTCAGCCCTTTGACCACCAAAATTGAGCGTTTGTAATGTCCCCTTACCGAGATTTTCCCACTTACGTTTGGTGCCTTTCTTAGCTTGCTCGATGGAAGCATGGAAAGGCGGGTTGCACATGGTGATATGAAAAGTTTCTTTGGGTTTGATCACTCCTATAAAAATGTTCTCACGTATATTTTGGCGCCTGAGGGTGATTTCCAGCTTGTTGAGTTGGCAAATCTTCTGTGCCGCTTTAATAGCATCGGGGTCTATATCCACGCCAGTGAAGTGCCAACCGTATTCACTCTGGCCAGTAAGGGGATACACCAAGTTAGCACCGGTGCCTACGTCTAACGCTTTAATATTACGTCCACGAGGAATCTCGTGGTTATTGCTGGAGGCGAGCAAATCCGCCAGATAGTGGACGTAGTCGACACGGCCGGGAATAGGCGGGCATAGATAATTGGCAGGGATATCCCAGAAATTAATATTGTAATAAGTCCTCAACAATGCCTGATTAAGAATACGAACCGCCCGCCCATCGGTAAAATCAATAGTCGTCTGACCCACAGGGTTGTTTATTGTAAATGCCTCAAGTTCCGGTGAATGCGACATCAAACGCACAAAATCGTAACCCTCTCTGTGTTTATTTCGGGGGTGCAGATTGGTTTTGGTGGCCACGGGTAAGCCTTCATTAGGTTAGGTGGACGTAGAGGTGGTCCTAGTTTCTCGACCATTTAGCTGCCCTGTTAAGGGAGATCATGGTTCCATTTAGGCTGCTAACCTGATGGTTTTTGTTTTGCGGACATAGGCTTCATCAGGGGTCAAGATACCGTAGGGCGAGTGCGGGCGCTCGGCGTAGTATTAGATCAGCCATGCTCGGATGCCAACCTTGGTTTCTGAGACCTTCTCAAAGGCATGCAGACAGGCGCATGTATACTTGGTCTTGTCACGCTTACGTTCCGGTCTCCCAACTCATTTATGCAGCCTTTCGTTCAAAGGCCAGGGGACTTTTGCCCCCCAGCGATGATTGGTGGCGGCGCGGATTATAGGGACCGTTGATATGCTGGAATATAGCCCCTTCGGCTTGGCATCTTGTTTCCCAACGATTGCGCCAGATCAGTTCGGCCGTGATGTTTTTGAAGAACGTCTCCACCTTGGAATTATCATAACAATTGCCTTTGGCGCGCATGGATACTGCGACGCCGTGTTTGGTGATACGCTTTTAGCAGCCATCGAAACATACCCTGAGGTTCAATTTCCTCAACCCTTTGCAGAGGCTCATTTTGGAATGGCAGAAACTCTTTTTGATCATGGGCTGCACGCCGAAGATGCCCCGTTTGAGCTGTATTTTATGCGAGCCATCCACTCCTTCACGCAGGCGGCGGAAGTCTTTACGGAGCAAAGTGATCCCCAGCGATGGGCGCACATACAATGTAGACTTGGCAGCGTCTTCGGGAATCATGCGCGACGAGCAAACTCCGATGTTGCAAAACACGATCTAGAACAGGCTATTTTATACTTTGAGGAATGAGTACGAGTCTTTACGTTATGCGGTTACACCGATGGGGTCGTATCCAGCGAAAAGAATATCGGTCTTCTGAAGAAAGAGCAGGAGAAACTAAGCCTAGGCCGAACTGCATAAATTGAAACCCGATTGAGCGTAAGGTGTCGAATTACGGTCGCGTCCAGCCCTCTTCGAGCTTTTCAATCACTTTTTCAAACCAATGTTCGTATCAGTACCAAGTGTTTGCCACGTTTACACCATACCCTTTGGCTGCCTGCCGAGCATTCAGTTGGTGTATTAGCGTTGTGTGATCGTAAATTTTGAAATTCGGGAAGCCAGCGGCATTAGCTTTTGCGACGATCTGTGAAGGAAGAAATTTAGGTCGTTCGGTCTCTGTCAGTAGGACCCTCTCGGCAGCTTTAGCCTCGGGCGACCCTGGTTTAACAAATTCCACTGCTAAATCAGCTTTGGAGGCCTTCCCAGAAACTTTTGGAACAAATGCAACGCGATACCGGAATTTTGGGTCGGCTTGTTCTTCATCGGTTAGGCCGTTGTGAAAGTCGTCCATGGCGGTAGCAAGGTTTGGTGGTAAATCTTTACCAATCAAACCGGCCCTTTGCGCACCGTCAAACGTGACAAATTGAAGAGCAATCGGAAGCCGTTTCTCCAATGCGAACTCCTTACCGAACAGCTTCTTGATTGCGTCGTTGAAGTTGATGCAGCAAGCTTGGAGCTTGGCGCTGAGTGCATCATCAATTCGGTTCGTGGACTGATGTTCAATCTCGTGGCGAATTTCAATCAAGAAATTTAGGTTGTTTACCACGTTCTTATCTAGCGGGCACACGCCATGCGAGATGCACTGACCAAGTTCCCAGTGTTTGTCAGCTCCGTTTTTCGTTTTCTGAACGATACCAGCCTTTTTGTATATGTAGTCGATGCCTTCTCGCTTGTAATAGGCGTGCATCAAATAGGTCCAAGCTATGATGCTCGTGACGATAAAGAGCTCAGCCCTAAAATGTAGACCGGCACTGTTGAAGGTATGAACCGCTGCTATCATTGCCTCGCGGGCTTTGATCAGCAACTCGTCACCTTTGAGGTGCAGCCCCGTTATGGGGTCTATATCCGGCCATGCAGCGAGGAAGGCGTCAAGCTCAGCATCACTGGCTGGTTTGACTGCAACATGCGTCGTCTTATCCCGAATGCCAGAAATATGTGCTTGGTTGATTGAGCGGGTCGGTCGCGAAAAATAGGCGTGAATGTCTTGCGGGACATACTTTTTTTTGAGCATTGCCTTAATGATAGCAACTTCCCACTTTTCCAGTTTGTTTCCGGGTCTTCGTACTAATATTCAATACCTTTTCCAAATCTCTAAGCTTGCACCAAATCAGCTTATAGTTGATTTTGGAATAGTGCGGTCGTTGGCCACTAATCTGAAGCGATCCTTGTTACTGCCCCGCTATCAACCAGACTAAAGCAATCTTCTGGTGGATAAGCTACTGATAAAATTTTCATAATTAAGCTTAGCCTAGCATTGGGACGGAGAGTGTGGTGACCAT
>JAPKEA010000269.1 GCA_028822275.1 Planktomarina sp.
GCGCTACCACCCAAGGTGGCTTCTCAAGTCTTAGGCATGGAAAGCTATGTAGAAATCGAGCACACAATTAGAGGCATTATTTACGAAGCCCTAGACGAGCTTGCCGGCGATGGCGTACCCAAAGAATATGAACAACGTCTGCAGGCAATAGCTGCTAACTTGGAGTAAGTCGTGCCAAAGCTACCGGAAAACTTTATTAGCCTATGGATCTAGCTTGCTCAGGTAGTGCGCACAAAAAGCCAATGTAAGCCTCACGGTGGAGCATCTACAGGGCCGAAGAACCAGACCTTTGGAAAGGTCGCCGCTATGTTCATCGCATTAGAACTCAAGAAGTCATTATCATACGTAAGTGTTTTGCCAAGGTGTGAGGTAAGCACTAGGGTTGTTCGGGTACTAATAATTTATCAGGCAGTCCAGTGCAGCTAAAAGATTGTCCTAGTGACCATAATATGAAGTGGGTGGTGACCGATAGTCATGAGTTATTGTAATTAATAAGTCCTGAACCTTAAGGCCTACTTAATTTACTTCGTTCACGTACCGCAGACCTTCCGTTAAGGCTCGGTGTTTAGTCCAACTTATGGGAGTACCGGACGGGTCATAGGCGATTTCTTCAATTTGCATGATTGGGCGTAAATCAAAAAATTCGAGCAGATGCTTATCTTCTTCGCTAGAAAGTTCCGCAGAAAGACTTTCTCGTACGGCCGAAATTCGGATGCCGTATTTTTCGAGTAAATAAATGTATAAGCGCTCAGGGATATCATCAAACGGAAAATCGGGCAGCAACTTGGCGGGCATTGTAAAAATGTCCCACATTACAGGTACCCCTTCGATGAGGCGTACACGCTTTAGTCTTAGAACTTTATTTTTGGTATTGGTATCAAAATTTAACTTAGCTCGTTCTTTTTCGTTTGCGGTTTCTATGGACGCACTGATCATTTTTACGGTGGACTGTAATAGTTGCCCGTCTTCACTGTGTAATCGGAAATACTGAAAAAACTGATGTAGCCTATGATGCGGTGTCCTACCAGTGACGACGGTGCCTATTCGAGGACGGCGTGTCAAAAGCCCTTCCGTTGTTAATTCTCCCAAGGCTCGCCGTACGGTGCCAACAGAAACACGAAATTGTTTCGCCAATTCGTTTTCGCCGGGAATCACTGACCCGGGCGTCAAAGTGCCAAGCAATATGAGTTCAGAAACCTGTCGTTTGACCTGTTCATACAAAGGAATTGCACGAACACTTGTCAGACTTTGACTTTGAAATTTATTTGTTTTCAAGACTTATCCTTATCCCTCATTTCTAAAACTAATTATACTCGCACTTGACTCATTTGTACGAAAGAATGTATTGTTTATATATAACATATAGAAATGCGTACTTTATTAAAAAATTGCTTAAATTTTTCTCATTGCGAATTAGGGAAGATAAATGCAGATCGATCAAATCAAACGCCTTGAGGGTGCTTTAAAGGACCAAACTTCAACAATGGTTGAGGAATTGGCTAGCTTTATATCAATCGACACCTCTTTTCCGCCCGGTTCTGGCTACACAGCTTTTGCAACACTTATTACAGAGATTTTAACGCCACTCGGATTTGAGATTGAATGCTTTGACGTGCCTGAGTCACTCTGGAAAAGCCAAAGTAGTTATGGCCCGAGAACCAACATGATTGCAAAACGAAATAGTTTAACCCCAACGCATTATATATATTTTCATATGGATACTGTACCTGCTGGTGAAGGGTGGACTTATCCTCCTTTTGAGTTAACCCAGAAAGATGGATATCTGTATGGGCGAGGAACCGCTGATATGAAAGGTACAATTTCAGCCACCCTTGGTGCGATTCGAACCTTAGATCAAACAAAAAGCACGTTTGAGTTCAACCCTGTCTTACTTTTCTGTACGGACGAAGAAGGAGGACTCTACCCTGGAATCCGCTATCTTGCTGAATGTGGAAAAATTGATGGCCCAGTACTCTGTCTAAATGGCCAGTCTCAGCCACGTATATGGGCGGGATGTTTTGGCAGCATAGATTTACGGATCAGGTTTGAAGGGAGAGCTGCGCATTCTGGTGATCCTAGAAATGGGATCAATGCTATTGAAGAAGCACTTCCAGTTCTTGCGCAGCTAAGAAATTTAAAAGAAAAAACTGAGAAAAGAATTAGTACGTTACCGCCGCAGCCTGGTTCGAACGCTACCCCACTTCATGCACGCCTTACCCTGACAATGGCACGGGGCGGAGAAAAAGGGTCGAGCTTGCCGGGATTATTTGAGATCAATCTTAATCGCCGTTATCTGCAAGACGAAAATATAGATGAAGTAACTAAAGAAATTCGGGATGTAATAGACGGGGCCGTCTTGAAGACAAAACTTATCGATTGGAATTGGAATATAGAAGGCCATCTGGCTCCCGTTTCAGATCCCTGGGGAAATGAATATTGGCCGCGCTGGGTAGCCGCTTTATCGCATGGATTCAATTGGCCCATCGATCAGTTTAAGGTGTGGGGCTCATCAACCAGCTCTGACATGGGATGGGTTCAGCAAGCCGGTAGAAGAGAGATTTTACTGGGAGGGCTTAGCCGACCAGACAGGAATGTCCATGCAGCAGATGAGCATACAACAGTTGAAGACTTGATGGGACTGGCTCGATCAATCCTGTTTTACTTAGCCAAAGATTTTACGAAGACCTGCGAAATTAAGACCTAGCAGGTCAAATTTAAAATAAGGAGTTTTTAAAAATGTCATATAATAAGAAAAAAATTGGCCGCCGTGGCTTCCTTGGTGTTTTAGCAACAATGTCAGCGACTGGATTGACACTTCCCATGTGGTCAAAGTCTGCCTTTGCAGCTGATAAAGGGGGTACGCTTCGCATTAGCGTAAACCGTGCACCTGGGAAACTAAATCCTCTTTTGCAGCGCATAAATTCTGAATACCTTTTGGGCGAATTGATGTATAGCGGCCTGACACGACTTGGCAAAGGAATGGAGGTTGTTCCTGATCTGGCAGAAAGTTGGACATCTAATGCAGAACTGACTGAGTGGACCTTTAACTTACGCTCGAACGCTAGATTCCATAACGGAAATCCGGTCACGCCAAATGATGTTGTGACCTGTCTAACTGCAATTCTGGATAAAAAAACAGGGTCACCTGGACGACGTAACCTTGGCCCTATTGAGAGCATAAAAGTCGGGTATGGTAATTCAGTGGTGGTCACAACATCAGTTGGTTATGGCGATTTGCCAAGTGCTCTTGCTTATACAACAGCTAAAATTGCACCAGCAGAAATTGTGACAGGTGATTTTGACAGCTTGAGTCATACAGCTGTGGGTTCTGGTCCATTTAAACTCGTAAGTTTTGAGCCAGATCGTTTAATTGTTGTAGAGAAAAACCCAGACTACTTTATTCCTGAATATCCATATCTGGATCGGGTTGAAGTCATGGTTTTCCCAGACTCATCGGCTGAGATGGCAGCTTTGATGTCTGGTGAAGTAGATGTAACACTGGAAGTTCCACCTGCTGATTATAAACGTGTTAGCTCAACATCAGGAATTACTGGTCACCGGATACCATCAGGCCGCTTTATTGATGTTGTGATGGCTAACGACAGTAAAGTATTTAAGGATCACCGAGTTCGTGAAGCGCTATCGTTGACGCTCGATCGTGAAGCGATGATAGAACTAGTTGCTGAAGGCTACGGCACTCCAGGGAATGATTCTCCAATTAATTCAGCTTATCGTTATTATGCAGAAGCAAAGCAAAAAAAGCCTGACATTAAGCGGGCGAAACAATTGTTGGCTGAAGCTGGGTATCCGAATGGCGTTGATTTGACCATGGTTGCTTCAGTTAAACCGGGGTATCGTCAAACATTGGCTGTTACCATCCGTGAAATGGCAAAAGCAGCGGGCTTCAACATCAAAGTTGAAACCATGGCTCATGCGACATATTTGAAACAAGTATGGAAAAAGGGTGATTTTTACGTTGGATTTTACAATATGCAGCCAACAGAAGATGCGCTATTCAAGCTTTTACTGACGTCTGATGCGGCTTGGAACGAAACACGTTGGAACAATAAAGAGTTCGACGGTTTAGTGAATGCAGCCCGGACGACGACTGATACGGCGAAGCGTAAGACGCTTTATGCTGATGCTCAGAAGTTAATGCAAAAAGAGCTTCC
>JAPKEA010000270.1 GCA_028822275.1 Planktomarina sp.
TGCGACGATTGCCGAGCCGAAGTTGTATGGCCTTTGGCTGTGAACCGAATATGCAAGGGTTTTGTCAGCAAAATGAGAAATGCGGCAGAAAGAGAAGACAAAAAAGTATATAATATTACGGAATTTTGGAATGCCATCCGAAGAATTCCCTTGATAAATTAGTTAGGTATTCATTATCGCTACACCTAAAACACTACAATAGATAAGGTTATTTATTAAAGATGAAATTGCTAGATTAGTATGATTTTTTCAGGTGAACCATGAAATCCAATTTTATAGCTTACTGAGCTACATTTCGATAAACGTCCCATCCTTGCGGACGTCTGCAAGAATATCGAGCTCGGTATGCTCAAGCCAATCTATCATTGCAGGGGGTCCACAGCAGGGAGTAATAAAAAATTTTTGCGTTACGATTAAGTAATCAAGTTTGAAAACTGCTTGGGATATGATTTGTGTGAAAGTGACCAGAGCCCTATTACCTCTTCCTTCTCTCTGCCACATGCATGATGGGATCCAAATATCCCTGAACGCTGCCACAATCAAAACGACGCCCATTGAGCGTTACTGCTTCCACAGCGTTATTAGCAGCTTGTATATTAATAGCATCAGCGAGTTGTATTTCTCCCTCAACACCTATTGGCTGGTTGCGTAGGATGTCAAAGATGTCGGGGGTTAGTGCATAGCGACCAATGCTGGCTAAGTTTGATGGTGCGTCTTCAGCCTTTGGCTTTTCCAAGTGTCCTGCAACTGATCCTAGTTTTCTGTTTGGCACAACGACGCCATACTTGGAAATTTCAGGTCCGTTTACTTCCATCACGCTGAGCTGTGTCTTGCCAGATGCTTTAAAGCTTCTTGCAAGATCTGCCGTCACACCAGCTCCTTCATATGTAAGGAAGTCATCCGCAAGCAGCACGGCGGAAGAATCATTTCCCACAGCGCGCTCTGCACAAGCAATAGCATGGCCAAGACCCAGTTGTTCCGGCTGGCGCACGAAAATGCATTCCACGCCCGCAGGCAGGATGTTTTTAACCATGATAGCCTGTTCGTCTTTGCCCTTGGCGCGAAGTGCCATCTCTAGCTCTTGGTTGTTGTCGAAATGATCTTCAATGGCGCGCTTATTACGACCAGTGACGAAGATTAGTGTGTCAATGCCCGCAGCAACGGCTTCTTCCGCTGCAAATTGGATCAGCGGCTTGTCTATAATGGGCAGCAGCTCTTTGGGCATGGCTTTTGTGGCTGGCAAAAACCGTGTGCCAAAACCGGCCACGGGAAATACTACTTTGAGGATTGAGTTTATATTTATTCCAGCTCAATTCAATGAGATTTTTGACTATAGATAATCTGAGACTGCTATCTCGTATTTAGATTACAATCAATCTAAGAGCATGAAAGAATCTTGAGCCATGAGTTCACTATAAAATTGGTAAAGGCATGGATTTTTATGCCACTAGACCAAATCTAAATACTACTGAGACCGCAGTAAAATGGAAAATTTATATCGACCCGCGTTACCAAAATTATCCACGCAAGAATTGTTTGCCGGTTAGATTTGATCAACAATAAAAACTGATAAAATACGCTTGCTAAAGCACAAAATGTGCCCAAATATTTGGATATAGGCGGCTGAAGACGTAAGCCTGCCAGTCCTCGACGTTTGGACCAACGAAATCAACAAAACATGTTGGTTGGCGTCCATGAAATTTGGTCAAATTTAGCTCGAAGGTTATGATAGAGTAAGTGCCTGATTCCATGTCGAGATACAATTTATAGCAAAAGAATTTTCAGTAGACGTTCCATTAATTATTGATTAGAGATAATAAGTTGTGGCAGCTTGAAATGGGTATGCGTAAGTGTGCGTGGCATGCCCCCATTGAGTGGTCCATATTGAATGTTAATACATAGTAATTTTGGTCTACAGTTATGATGCTTTCCGGAGCCGGTGGACAGTATCCAAGTGCGCTGTGAGGGCTGACGGTATTATAGTGATGTCGCCATCGTTCGATTAGGATTTGTGCTTCTCTTAGCGTACAGAAGATTTCACCGCTTAACAACTGATCTCGAAAGCGTGCATTGAAGCTTTCACAACAGCCATTTTTCATGGTGATCCAGGTTCAATGAAGGCCTTTTGGGCACCCACGGCCGTGATCCAGTCACATGCCTTCTTGGCAATGAAATCAGGACCGTTGTCAGACAGTATTTATTCCAGCGGCCCACGCAGGATGAATAAGTCTGTCAGTGCATCGACGACATCAGTTGAGTTTTCGATCAACGCGGATCATTAGGGCTTCCCTCGCATATTCATCAATAATGTTCAGGGTGCGATAATCGCGCCCATCATGGTTTCGGTCATGTACAAAGTCATAAGACCATGCATGATTTGGTCGCTCAGCTCGAAGCCGAACGTACGATCCGTCACTCATCCAAAGGCGGCCTTTCTTTTTTGCTTGTGTGGAACTTTTAGCCCTTCAAGTCGCCAAAATCGCTCTAAGCGCTTATGGTTCACACGCCAGCTGCTGTTGTTCAGCATCCCAGCAACCATGCGTTACCCATAGTACAGTATGTGCGCGTCAGTCCAAAGATATCCTCAGTCAGACGCTCTTCGTCTGGTAAACCGCACGGCATCTTGGGCTGTGTTGATTAGTGTTGACCTAGGGTACGGCAAGCCCTGCGTTCTGAGACGCCCAGAGCTTCCCGCACGTGCTCAATGCACCGACGGCGACGTGAAGGGCTTAGTAGTTTCCCCCTGCGGCCTCGGTAAGGATCATCTTGTCCAGCGTCAGATCAGACACTGCCCGCATAAGACGTGTGTTCTCAGTTTCAAGCAACTTCAATCTCTTCAGCTGATCACGGCTCATGCCACCATATTCTTAGCGTCAGCGATAATACGTCTGAACTGTGACGCCAATCTGACGAACAGCATCTGCTAAAGGTTTGCCCTGGCCTTGCAGAACTTCAACTTGGCGAAGCTTCAGCACTAAATCTGCCGGCGTCTCTCGCTTGCCACCCATTCGTAGGCCCTCCTGTATTAGGGGTATATGTATCCCAGTGGGTGGGCTCCTTTCAGGGGGCTAACCCAACTAACGAAGATGTTCTTACGTCAATTGTCTAAGATGATTTCCATAGGCGTTCTTACCAAACTTTTCAGAGCCGGCATTGTTCTGTTCTTTTGTGGCCCATTTACTGTGGTATGCCATCTAATCCGGAGATCTGACCTGCAGACCTTGGCGCTCGGGCAGAGTACGCACCAAGTTGCTGGCATTTAACATAGAGGCGTGGGTGCTTGTATCAAGTCACGCATAGCTTTCTCCAGTTTTGCTCGGCGCATTGTATAAGCTTGAAAATCATGTGCATCGTGCCACCATGTGTGAGACAGCCTTAGATCTTTTTCGTTGAACTTAGAGATCGCAGTGAGGTCCAATATCCGCGCAGAGTAGCCAAGGTGTGTAATTGCTAGAACTGAGTAAAACTTAGTAAAGTTCTCCTAACATGGTATTGGCAACTATCTCCTTACTTCTTTGATCTACATGGCAGAAATCAAAGAAGCATTCTGTACAATCATCTAAGGCACCTGACATATCTACAAAGCTAATCATAGATTTCTTTGCATACAATTTATCACGGATAGGATGGTTTCAATCAATTACTTTTATAAGTTATTGATTTTATTGATGGTGGGTACGGTATCGAACCGGTGTACACGGGTTTTCAATGGAATGTGTCGATGTAAATACTTGATAATAGATATTTAATTTAATAAAATCTAAGGAGTGTATAGGTATGTGTAAATCCGTGTGTTGCTCGGCAGCAGAAATTGCGTGTCCACCCCAGTAATTTTCCTCAAGAATTTTGAGAATGCAAATCGAATAAAGGAGGCATTGTGTTGCAAATTGCTACTTTTTGCGCCATACTTATTATGAAGGAGATTTCCATGCCTCAATCTGTCAAATTATCTGATGATCTTATCAAACAGGCGCGCCAATACGGGGATGTCTATCACCGTTCAACGGCCAAGCAGATTGAATACTGGTCAACAATTGGCAAAATCTCTGAAGAAAACCCTGATCTGCCTTATAGATTTATCAAGGACATTTTATTGGCGCAAAGCGAAGTCCTCAGTGGTGACGTCACCCCTTACGATTTTGGATGATATAGTTGAAGGTTCTTCAATC
>JAPKEA010000016.1 GCA_028822275.1 Planktomarina sp.
TTTCACAAGGTTATGGAAGGAAACCGTGGGGATTGCTAGTAATTCATGCCCATTCCGTCTACGGCCATCCAAGCCAAGCTCAATTCCTGCTTTTCGGGCCTCATTTGGACTCACTGCCATTTCATCTAAAGCACCTTTGCACCTACTCAACACTTCCATTTTTTTAAGATAGGCGCTGTATCGAACAGCCGGCACGCAGCCTGACTCCCAACCACTATCGGTGAGTCGCTGATCGGCGTTGTCGGCACGAAGCTTCAACCGAAATTCAGCGCGAGATGTGAACATTCTATAAGGCTCGTTTGCACCACGCGTTATTAAGTCATCAATCATTACGCCAATATAGCTTGTACTTCGATTAAAATGTATTTCGCTTACATCACGGAGCTTTTTTGCTACCCCGACAGCAGCGACCAAACCTTGAGCCGCAGCCTCCTCGTATCCAGTTGTACCATTTATCTGACCGGCCAAAAATAAGCCGTCTAAAATTCCAGATTCAAGGTCCGAACTAAGGCCCTTGGGATTTAAAAAGTCATATTCTATTGCATAGCCAGGCTGTAAAATTTCTACCCGCTCCAATCCTAAGATCGACCTAACATATTGTGCTTGAACGTCTTCGGGCAAAGAGGTTGATATACCGTTGGGGTAAACGCTTTTGGAATTGAGGCCCTCTGGCTCCAGAAATATCTGATGGCTATCTTTGCTAGAAAATCGGGTTATCTTGTCCTCTATAGATGGGCAGTACCGTGGACCCACCCCTTCAATGTGTCCCCCATATATCGCTGAGCGATTTAAATTCTCTCTAATTATATCATGTGTTTTAGTATTAGTATGGGTGATACCGCAGTCTACCTGCTTAACCCTAGGCTTCTCTGACATAAACGACAGCATAACAGCGTCTTTGTCGGCAGCCTGCATTTCTAAACCCGCCCAATTGATTGTATCTCCATTTAGACGCGGTGGAGTCCCAGTCTTCAGGCGACCAAAAGTAGCGCCAAGTGACTCCATTTGCACTGATAACTCATCAGCAGACCTCTCTCCCATTCGGCCAGCAGACAATCGCTTATCACCGATGTGAACAGTTCCCCTCATGAACGTGCCAGCTGTTAGGATGACTGTTCTTGCTTTTATTTCAGTACCATCCGTCAATCGGACGCCACTAACCGAAGCGCCATCCTGCAATAGGGCCGTGACCTCACCCTCAATAAGATTATAGCTTTGCTTTCCGAGCAGACTTTGCACTTCCAATAAATATAGATTTCTATCGGACTGGGTTCGTGGCCCCTGGACGGCAGGCCCCTTACTACGGTTTAGAAGCCTAAACTGAATACCCGATGCATCCGCTGCCACGCCCATGATACCCCCGAGAGCATCAATCTCACGTACAAGATGACCCTTCCCCAAGCCGCCGATAGCCGGATTACAGGACATTACGCCAATCTTAGAGCGGTCTATAGTGACAAGCGCGCCGCTAAGACCGTAGCGGCAAGCTGCATGGATTGCCTCAGTACCAGCATGACCTCCACCCACAACTATGACATCAAAATGTTTCACGTGAAACACCCTTCTATTTACCCAAGCAAAAGCTTGAGAATATTTCATCCAAAACAGACTCTATATCGACCTTACCAAAAACAAAGTCCAGACTGGAAAGCGAGAAATAAAGCTCTTGCGCAGCTAGCTCGAATGGAACAGGACTACGAGCTAACAATGACGAGGTCTCTTTCAGACTGGCCAGGGCGGCTTGAAGGCCGTCTATTTGCCTTTGTCGAATTGCGACAAAATCCTCAACAGTTCTACTTTCAAACCGATTTGAGATTAATTCCAGAAGCTGAGGGACACCATCCCCTGTTTTTCCAGATACCGAAATACCAACCACATCTCTGAGATCAGATTTGTTGAGAACTACCAAATCATCGCCGGTTGCCGAAATTTTTAGGACCTCATCAGGAGATGAAACTAAGAATATTCGAAGATCCGCCTCTGTCGCTCGCGCATAGGCCATTGAAATACCCAGATTTTCTACTTTATCTTCTGTTTCACGGAGGCCAGCGGTATCCAAAAAGGTCACTGGTAACCCATTGAGGTCAATACGTATTTCCAAAACATCGCGCGTCGTACCAGCGACGTCCGAAGTAATGGCTGCCTGCCGTCCAGCGATATTATTCAAAAGTGTTGACTTACCAACATTAGGCGCCCCTACAATAGCAACGGTAAAGCCAGATCGTATTTTAAAAGCAACCTCAGATCGACTAAGGACTTCAGAAATAGAGCTGCCGACTCGTCCAACTAGATCTGCTACTTCGACATACAGATTGTCTGGTATTTCCTCATCAGAAAAATCGATACTAGCCTCTAGCAACGCTATCGCCCTCAAGAGATCTCGCCGCCAAACCACACCCGCATCACTAAAAGAGCCATCTAACACTTTGATAGCCTGCCTTCGCTGTGCTTCTGTCTCCGCATCTATAAGGTCCGACAAAGCTTCCACCTGATTTAGATCGAGACAGCCATTGTGCAGAGCACGACGCGTGAACTCGCCAGGTTCAGCTAAGCGACAATTGGAAAAGAACGACAATTCTGACAGCAGTTTTGACACTGTCGCAAGACCGCCATGAACATGAAACTCTATGACATCTTCGCCAGTAAAGCTTGCGCCCTTATCAAACCTTAACACTAGTGCCCGGTCAATTAAGTTGTCGTCGCTGTCGCAAAGTGACCTTACACAGGGTCGGTTACTAATCGGGATTTTGCAAAGGTTTTGTGAAATATCAAAAGCTTGTTCTCCTGAAACCCTTATAATAGCGACACCTGCTCTCCCCGGCGCAGTGGCTTGAGCAAAAATTGTCTCCATAGTATAATCTATGTGTTCATTGAATCAAAGAAATCAGAGTTCGACTTAGTTTGTTTTAGCTTCGAAATTAGAAACTCTATGGCGTCAGTAGTGCCCATGGGATTTAAAATACGACGGAGAACGTAGGTTTTCTGCAAATCAACTTTACTAACCAACAGCTCTTCTTTACGCGTGCCAGATTTAGTAACGTCCATTGCCGGGAATACGCGCTTATCAGCAACCTTGCGATCGAGGACAATTTCTGAGTTTCCTGTACCTTTAAATTCTTCAAATATAACCTCATCCATACGGCTGCCAGTATCCACTAATGCCGTTGCGATGATCGTCAACGAGCCGCCTTCCTCGATATTACGGGCTGCCCCAAAGAAACGTTTCGGCCTTTGCAAGGCGTTTGCGTCAACGCCACCGGTTAGAACCTTCCCAGACGATGGAACAACAGTATTAAAGGCTCGACCTAATCTGGTAATTGAATCTAACAAAATAACCACGTCCCGTTTGTGTTCAACGAGACGCTTTGCTTTTTCAATGACCATTTCAGAAACTGCAACGTGCCGTGTCGCAGGTTCATCGAAAGTAGAACTAACCACTTCTCCTTTAACCGAGCGCTGCATGTCCGTAACCTCTTCAGGACGCTCATCAATTAACAGCACAATTAAATAGCACTCTGGGTGGTTTTGCTCAATCGAATTGGCAATGTTTTGTAACAAAACTGTCTTACCTGTGCGGGGCGGTGCAACGATCAGTGACCGCTGGCCCTTTCCAATTGGTGCAACCAAATCAATAATGCGTGCTGAGCGATCTTTTGTTGTTGGATCAGCTAATTCCATATTCATTCGTTCATCGGGATAAAGTGGTGTAAGATTGTCAAAAGCAACTTTGTGTCGCGCTTTTTCTGGGTCTTCGAAGTTAATTTTCTCAACTTTTGTCATACCAAAGTAGCGTTCGGTGTCCTCTGGTGCTCGCATAACGCCTTCAATAGTGTCTCCAGTACGAAGCGCAAGCAGACGAATCATGTCCGGGGAGACGTAAATATCATCCGGCCCTGGAAGATAATTTGCTTCTGGAGACCGTAGAAATCCAAAGCCGTCTTGAAGTACCTCTAAGACACCGTCACCAGATATTTCCCAGCCGTCCTCTGCACGTTCTTTAAGTATAGAGAACATCATATCACCCTTACGCATGGTAGAGGCGTTCTCAATTTCTAATTCTTCAGCCATAGACAGTAAGTCTTTCGGGCTTTGTACTTTCAGATCAGCAAGAGTCACACGTTCGGTTTTCATGATTTTACTTCCCACCCACAAATTGTAGAGCTAAAAAAACTATATAAGAAAAAGAACAAACCCGAATGGGTGCCTGACCCGCATACTCAAAACGAGCGAGGGAGTCAATTATAGCAATTTGTATTTAGAACGGACGTACCACCACCGAAATTACAATACAAATGAGTAAGATAGTAGGAACCTCATTTAGAATTCGATACGTCTTTCCGGACAGAGTATTTTTACCAGCTTGAAACTCTTTTTGCCGCGCAAACAACCAAAAATGGAAAAAGGTCATAGCTAAAACCGCGAAGAGCTTTGTCCATGGCCAAAACATACCCCAATCAATCAAACCGGGTATAGAAGCAAGCAACATACCTGAAAACCAGGTTATGACCATTGCTGGATTCATAATCACCCACAATAATCTATATTCCATTAGAGAAAATAAGCTATCAGTTTTAGGGGACATAGGGGCGCTTTCAGCGTGATAAACAAACAGTCTTGGTAGATAAAAAATGCCAGCCATCCAGGAAATTACTGCAATTATGTGCCCGGCTTTAATCCAAGGATAAAGTATAGTTAAAAACTCAATCAATGTTGTCTCCTATCTCCTTAATAAATAATAAAGTATATAAGTGTAGTTAGTAGTAATAGGTCTAATATTAAATGTGGATTATCTAGTTTTCCACAGATTTAACACCACGGAGTTTAAATTGTCCTTAAACCTGACCACCTAATAAAAATAACTTATAATCAAAACATTAGATAATTTAATTAGAAAAAATAGTGGGTAAACCCTGTACAAAAAAATGTGTATAATTTTTATTAACAGATAATTTTTATACATATACCTATGTCAATAAACCTACCACAACACCAAGATAAAACACCTCACTTGTTGTGTTTGCAAAAGCTGGCAAATACGCACACAATTCGATAACAAACAATAATGAACTCTATCCACAGGTTTGCCCTACATGGAACTAATCCTTGCCTCTCAGTCAAAAATGCGTCGTCACATACTAGAATGCTCTAATATTGTTGTGACTACCGTACCCGCCAATATCGATGAGGAAAGCATCACGAAATCTTTGATTTTTGAAAATGTATCTTTCCGCGATATACCGGATACTCTTGCAGAGTATAAAGCAAAAAAAATATCTGCTAAAAACCCAGAAAAGTGGGTTTTAGGATGCGACCAAGTTTTAGTCTTCCAAAGTAAAATATATGGAAAACCTGCGTCTAAGAAAGATTTATTAGAACGATTACAGCTTTTGCAAGGGCGGCAGCATCGTCTTATTACTGCCAACGTCATCTTCAAAGACGCCAAGCCACTGTGGCGACATGTGGCAGTAACAGACTTAACTATGCATTCATTGGACAGCACTGAAATCCACGACTATGTCGATAGCGCGTGGCCAAGCATAAGTGACAGTTGCGGTGGTTATTATTTTGAGAAAACACCACATTTATTTTCTACTGTTCGGGGAAATTGGTTTGATATTCTTGGCTTATCTATCGGACCAATACTGAGTTTTCTTAACCAAGCCTCTGAGAAAACGCCATTAAAAGTACCGCCAATCGTGGCCGTTTTAGGCCACCCAATTTCTCACAGTAAGTCACCGCGGATACATAGGTATTGGCTTAACAAAAACCGGTTAAACGGCGATTATATTGCAATTGATATTCCACCAAAAAACTTTTCTAATACGGTTAAAGTGCTCGCTTCAGTTGGTGTATCAGGCTTTAATGTTACGGTACCGTACAAAGAGTCGGCATTGGCACTTGCTGACAAAGTTAGCCCGAAAGCTGGTAAAATAGGGTCAGCGAACACACTAACTGTTACCAAAAACTGTCATATATATGCTGATAATACAGATGCTTACGGTTTTATGGAAAACTTAAGAGCATTAAGCCCAAACTGGGATCCTAAATCTGGCCCAGCGTTAGTATTAGGGGCTGGTGGAGCTGCGCGAGCCGTTTTATTTTCACTTATCGAGGCCGGCGCGCCCAAAATTTATCTTTGTAACCGTACACGCGCTCGTGCCGAAGAGTTGATGGGTCTCTCATCTTCACTTATTGATGTCATAGATTGGAAGGATCGAGAGCTATGGTTGCCTGAGATCCACACCTTGGTGAACACCACATCCTTAGGGATGATCGGGAAACCAGCTTTGGATATAAATATATCAAAACTTAGAAAAAATGCGCTAGTGACAGACCTTGTATACTCCCCGCTAGAAACCGACCTATTGAGGAACGCATCTAGAAACGGATGTCACGTAGTGGGAGGGGTCGGTATGCTACTCCATCAGGCTGTGCCAGGATTTGAGGGTTGGTTTGGCGTAAGACCAAACGTGGATGAAGAAATTGAAAGATTGGTTTTAGAATGAGTTTTTTATTAGGGCTAACCGGTTCTATTGGAATGGGAAAATCAACTACAGCGCGATTATTTGTAGAGCACGGGTGCCGTACCTGGGATGCTGATGGCGCCGTGCACGAAGCATACAATTTCAATAAGACGGCTGTTACTCAGTTGTCAAAAATTGCATCAACTGCAATCACAGGCGGCCGTGTGGATCGTCGCGTATTGCGTAAATTGATTTCTAATGACTCGACCCTGTTGTCAAAAATAGAGGCCGTTGTTCATCCTATTGTTAAAAAAAGTCGCGAGAGTTTTACAAAGAAGTACCCAAACGATATTCTAGTTTTCGACATACCACTATTATTTGAAACAGGTTCCCAAGACCAATTTGACGCTGTCGCCTGCGTATTGATCGATTATAAAACTCAGCTAGAAAGGGTGTTAGCTAGAAAAAACATGACGAAAAGCCATTTTGATTTGATCTCCAGCAAACAGTTTCCGGCAATACAAAAGGCTACTTACGCGGATTATGTTATTGATACAAGCACACCAAGCAGCGCTAAATCGTCAGTTATTTGGGTTATTACCGACATAAAAAAAAGGCTCAAAGATGCGTGAAATTGTTCTAGACACCGAGACGACTGGTTTTGAACCGCGCGAAGGTGACCGCATTGTTGAAATTGGCGCTGTGGAATTATTTAATCATATACCCACTGGCCGTACCTACCACCAATACATTAATCCCCAACGGGACATGCCAAAAGGGGCCTTTGAAGTTCACGGATTGAGTACTGAATTTCTGTCAAGCAAGCCAGTGTTCAGGGACATAGCTCAAGACTTCATCGATTTTATTGGTGACACAGTACTAGTTATCCACAATGCGGCCTTTGACATGAAATTTCTTAACGCTGAATTGGGTTGGATCAAGTTTGATCCTTTGCCAATGAGTCAATCTTTGGACACACTTACAATTGCACGACGTAAATACCCAGGCTCTCCGGCTTCCTTAGATGCCCTTTGCCGTCGCTTTGGAATCAGCAATGCCACCAGGACTCTTCATGGCGCGTTGTTAGATTCTGAGATACTTTCTGAGGTGTATTTAGAGTTAGTTGGGGGAAGGCAGCCTGACTTAGTATTAGATGGGTCTGATGCCGCTGATGAGAAGCAAAGTACGGTTGATCAAGCTGGGTGGAAGCCTATGGTGCGGAAAAAGCCACTAACACAGCGGATTTCAGATAAAGAAAAAGCGGCGCACGAAGAATTCGTTGCCGCTTTGGGTAGTGATGCATTATGGATAAAATCATGTTAATTTGCTTTTTCTTTCGCACCTTCAGCCACACGTCGTTGAATCTCAGCTTTATAAAGAGCAACAAAATCTATAGTTTCTAGGTTTAATGGCGGAAAGCCTCCATCACGCGTCACGTCGCTGACAACGCGACGTAGAAACGGGAAAATCATTCGAGGGCATTCGATCATCAGATACGGGTGCAATTGATCTTCTGGCAAGTTTTCAATCTGAAAAATTCCACCATATTCTAACTCAAGGAGAAACATGGGCTCTCCTTTTTCCTTCGTCTTTGAGGCAATATCGGTTTTGACGATAACTTCATATTGGTTGTCGAATGGGCGCTTTTTTGCATCTAAATTAACCTGTACAGATATTTCAGGTGCCATGTCGCCACTAATACCTTTTTGGGCTACGATGTTTTCAAAAGACATATCGCGAACATATTGTGCCAAAATCTGCATTTTCACAGTGGGCTTCGTTTGTGTTGATGCTTCACTTTTCTCTGCGTTTTTAGGCTTTTTTGCCATTTCTATTAAACTCCTAAAAATATCATCTAAGTGGTATAGCAGAATGTATTAGTGCTCTCAATCCTTTGTCCACTTAGATAGTCCATCATCTGATGGTAATTCTTCGAACGTTCCGTTTAAAACATCACTATCTTGAGGCTGATGCGTCTGCTCAGGTGAAAAGTTAAAGTTATTTGCCTTTAAGCGCTTCCAGATAATATTCATTAGAGATTTTCGAACTGGCCGAAATAGTAGAAAAAAGCCAACGGCATCTGTGAAAAAACCAGGGGTTAAGAGCAAGGCACCTGCAAATAATATCATAGCTCCGTGAGCTAAGGGTTCAGAAGGATTACTCATGTTTTTAACTGAATCCTGAATAGCCACTAAGGTTTGTGTTCCCTGACTTCGAACTAGCCACGTGCCAGTAAAAGCCGTTATTAAGACAATGAGAAGAGTGGGCCAGACACCAATTGAGCCACCAACTTGAATGAAAAGACCTATTTCAATAAGCGGGACTGCGATAAAAATAATTAATAATCGCATTTAAGAACTCCGAATCAAGCTTGGGTTGGTGGACTTGAACCACCTGGTGACATATATATGTTGTTGTAACAAAGATTTCTATTCGTTTTGAGGCACCAGAGAAAATATGAACTCCCCATTAATCCAATTGCTGGTCTTAGCCGGTATTGCTGTATTCTTGATTTTGAAGCTTCGCGGCGTCCTCGGGACGCGCGATGGTTATGAGGCGCCACGATCAGACCTGACGACGCCAGAGGCGAATCGGGAAAAGTTTGCAGTAATCGATGGAGGCCCAGATCAAGATATTACCGATCACGCTGATGAAAAATCATCCGAAGCGAAGGCGCTTGCTAAAATGAAGGCAGCAGAGCCGTCTTTTTCTGTGTCGGAGTTTCTACAAAGATCAAAAAGTGCATATGAATGGATACTTATGTCCTTTGAGAATGGCGACATTGCTCCAATTAAACCATACCTTGCAGATGATGTTTATGAAGCTTTTTCTGGTGTTGTTGCATCCCGCGAAGAACAAGGGCTCACAATAGAAGCTGAATTTATTGGCGTTAGTGAGGTAAGCCTCGTTGGAGCAAGGTTTAACGCGGCTAAAAATAAAGCAGAAGTAGATGTTCGATTTGTTGGAGAATTGACATCTATCGTCCGTGATAATGCGGGCTTAGTCATTGAAGGCAGTGAAACAGAGGTAAAGCGGCAGCGGGATGTTTGGACATTTTCTCGTGTGATGGGATCAGACAATCCAAATTGGCAGCTTGTAACAACGGGCGAATGACGTTCAAAAACTAGTAATCACCCTGGCTTTAATTGCCCTGGGCACCGTTTCCGTGGCCCAAGATCGTGTAAGGTTACTTTCATATTCAGATCTACAAAACTGGAATGAGGACAATCACCAAGCAGCACTAAAGCCGTTTCTGGAAACTTGCCCAAAACTCAAAGGGGTAGAATGGCGTAAGGTTTGCTCCATTGCTGAAGAAATTCCAAACGCACGTCTCTTTTTTGAAACCTTTTTTTACCCAATTCTGATAGAAAACGAAGAGCCAGCTTTGTTCACTGGTTACTTCGAGCCTGAATTAAGGGGCTCGCTACAACGAACATCCCGCTTTAAGTATCCGATATATGCTCCCCCACCTAAGTTGCCAAAAGGCAAACCATGGTTAAGCCGCGCACAGATAGAGCAAACAAACGTGCTTGCAGGTCGCGGATTAGAGTTGGCGTGGATAGATGAACCGATAGACGCCTTTTTTCTTCATATTCAGGGGTCCGGCCGTGTGCTGTTTCAAGATGGGGAAACTATTAGGCTTGGTTATAAAAGTGAAAATGGACATCCATATCGATCAATTGGCACAGAGCTCGTGCGCCAAAAAATATTACAAAAACACGAGGTTTCAGTAAACCGCATTCGTAGCTGGGCGCGTAATAACCCAACCCAAGCTCAACGCCTCATGTGGCATAATCCGTCATTTGTTTTTTTTCGTCTAATAGAAGAGCTTTCAGAAAAAAAAGGCCCCCTTGGGGCGATGAACAGCTCCATCACTGCAATGCGAAGTCTCGCTATTGACCCACGTTATGTGAAGCTGGGCGCTCCAGTTTGGATGGAAAAGGGCGGCCCAAGACCGCTCAATCGATTGATGATTGCGCAAGACACGGGCGCTGCTATTAAGGGTCCTCAAAGAGCAGATATTTTCTTTGGAACAGGCGATAACGCTGGAATTGCAGCGAGCCTGACCAAAGCTACTGGCCGTTTGGTGGTACTTTTACCAATTAAGTTGGCTTTGGATAAGGTTTCAGGGTTTTAAGTATGGCGCGAAAAGTCAAACCAGATGAGCAGGCCTTATGGAAAAAAGTGGCAGACACCGCAATTCCAATTCATCCAGCCATGGCTGAACCCAAACCTAAAATTTCTAAAACAGTGTTTAAAAACTCCAAGGCTACTGTTCCCCATCCAACTTTCTCGTTATTTAAGATCGGCTCTAAACCTCATTTGAATGGCAATCTGCCTCGCAGGCAAACGACACGTCCAAAAATAGGTATGGACTTTAAGTCGTTTGGAAGATTGACGCGTGGAAAACTTCGACCAGAAGCGAGGATTGACCTTCATGGGATGACCCTTTCGGAAGCGCACCCGGCACTTCAAGGCTTCATTCTGGGGTCAGCCCAACTACAACGGAGGTTAATTTTGGTTATTACCGGGAAGGGTAAACCAAAAAGTGATTTTAACCCCATGCCTGAGGTCCAAGGCGTCTTAAGAAGGAACGTACCGATTTGGCTAGCTCAAGCGCCACTTTCGAGCGTTATTCTTGAGGCCATACCTGCCCACAAACGGCACGGTGGTGAAGGAGCGATTTATGTTTATTTGCGAAAGCATCGCTAAGATTTAAAAGGTATGTGAAATTTGGAAATACCCAGCCACATCATCAAGGATGAGATGGCAAAAAACGCTGATATCACAATGTACTGAACTTCTAATGAAACACTAAGATCAAGTAATACCCCTGTTAAAGCGGGACCAATAGCTGAGCCTAAAACCATTGCTGCTGCTGCAGCCGCTTTAATAGAACCAAGATGTTTGGTACCAAAAAATTCAGCCCAGAATGCATTTGGTAGCGTCGCATTTGCGCCTGAAGTTAGGCCAAGAAAAATAAAACCAACTAAGGCCATTTTTAAAGAATCCCCATAGGCAAAAATTAGAAATGCAAAAACCATAGGTAATTGAAAATAGGGGATAAGACGGGCTGTGCCAAACCTATCAAGCAGAATGCCTGATAAAATCATCGTACCAATTGCAACCCCTGTGTAGATAGGAAACATTGCTACTAGTTGAAAGTGCTCCCAACCCTTAACTTCCGCAAAATGCACTTGGAGAAAAAAGAAAGCCGTATTAAAGGCCGACAGCCCCACAAAGGCAGGAACCATATACCAAAATAGGGGGTGGGCCAAAGCTTGGTTGCGGGTCCAGTGTCGTCCCTGCATACCTACAGATTGACCCTCTTTGGCCATGGATTGTGGACTTCGTTCTTGGCGTAAAAGAGACATTAGCGCGGGGATTGATAAGAGAGCAATTATAGCTGCGATAATCCAGATCCCATTCCAGGCCACATAACCCATCAAGATAACGATTATTATTGGGAGGGTGGACTCACCAAGAGAATAGCCAAGGTTAGCAACAGAAAGCGCCTTGCCGCGGTTTGAAGCAAACCAACGTGACATAGAAACAACTGCAATATGGGTTGTCATACCTTGTCCTGAAAAGCGTAAGCAAAAAACAACAACAGGTAGTAAAGCCGAAATAGGATTAAAGGCCATGAATAAGCAAGATGCTGCTAAGATCACTAAAACAATTGGTCCTATTTGTCTGACTCGCATAATATCGGTCAAGCCACCCGCCCAAACCATTACAATCGCTGATGCAAAAGTTCCAAAACCATAAATAGCACCCCAATCCCCATACGATAGGGAGAAGGCGCTACGGATCTCACCAGCAAAAATGGAAATAAAAAAAGTTTGCCCAAAACTTGACATTAGCGTGAGTAGGGCGCCCGCAGCCAACCAACGGTTGTTGTTGATGAGAAAATTAAACATTGATCATGTTGTCGGGCTAAACCCCCCAACTGGCAAGCTTTATAAAACGTAGCGCGACAGATCGCTTGATTTTAGCAAAACATCCAGGTTCTTATTCACGTAGCTTTCGTCAATAACAATTTCAGTTCCAGGCTGGTCTGGAGCTACAAATGACAGTTCTTCAAAAACACGCTCGATCACAGTATAAAGTCTACGTGCCCCAATATTCTCGACGGTGCGATTCACTTCTGCTGCCGCATGTGCTAGGGCTGCTACCCCATCGTCACTAAAGCTTACAGTTACATCTTCCGTCTTCATAAGGGCTGAGTACTGTAGAGTTAAAGCATTTTCTGTTTCTGACAAAATACGGATAAAATCCCCTTCGGTTAAATCCTGTAATTCCACTCTGATTGGCAGGCGACCCTGCAGTTCTGGCAAAAGATCAGAGGGTTTTGCAACATGGAAAGCCCCTGATGCAATAAACAGAATATGATCGGTTTTTACAGCGCCATGCTTGGTGGAGACAGTAGTTCCCTCAATCAAGGGCAACAAATCGCGCTGTACACCCTCACGACTGACATCCGCTCCACGCGCGTCAGACCGGGCACACACCTTATCAATTTCGTCAAGAAAAACTATGCCACCTTCTTCCACCGCAATGATAGCAGCTTTGGTGACCGTTTCATCATCCAGCAATTTATCGGCCTCCTCACTAAGTAGGACATCATAACTGGCGGCGACGGTTAGCCGTTTACGAACTTTGCGCCCACTAAGTGCTTTTCCAAACATATCACCTAAGTTCATCATACCCATCTGGCTTCCAGGTTGCCCTGGCATATCTAGCATCGACATAGGATTGGATGAATCTGCAACTTCCAGCTCGATAAAAGTGTCATCAAGCGAGCCACTTCGTAACTTTGTTCGGAACATCTCGCGAGTTGCGTCACGAGCGTCTTCTCCAGCGATCGCCTCGATGACCCGCTCTTCTGCAGCCTCTTTAGCTTTCGTAATAACGTCCTCACGCATGAAGTCTCGGGTCATTGCTATACTGGCATCGACCAGGTCTCTTATTATTTGCTCAACATCACGGCCGACGTAACCAACTTCTGTGAATTTGGTGGCCTCAACCTTTAAGAAGGGGGCCCTAGCAAGTTTGGCCAAACGACGACTAATTTCGGTTTTTCCAACACCGGTGGGGCCAATCATCAATATATTTTTCGGATAAACTTCATCACGTAGATCATCTGTCAGCTGCTTGCGCCGCCATCGATTTCGTAAAGCTACTGCAACAGCTCGCTTGGCGTCATTCTGGCCAACGATATGGCGGTCCAATTCAGAAACAATTTCGCGGGGAGTGAGATCTGTCACGAGAGCACCTTTATCAAGTTTTTGGGCATTGAGTTGTTTTAGTAAGCGTTGAGCTGAAGCGATATCCCAAAAAAACAATCATTTAGAAATCACCTCGACGGTAAGGTGACCATTTGTGTAAACACAAATATCTGATGCAATAGCCATAGCTTTACGTGCGATATCCTCCGCATCAAGCTCTGTTTCTTGCAAGCCGCGCGCGGCCGCCAAAGCAAAGTTTCCACCTGACCCGATTGCGGCAATCCCATGCTCAGGCTCAAGAACATCTCCAGCGCCTGTTATAATTAAAAGCTCTGACCCATCAGTAACTATTAATAGGGCTTCCAGTTTTTGCAAATATTTATCTGTTCGCCAATCTTTTGCGAGCTCAACGGAAGCACGAGCTAACTGTCCAGGCATTGCCTCTAACTTTACCTCAAGCCGCTCCAACAGGGTGAAGGCATCTGCCGTTGATCCGGCAAACCCAACAACAACATCATTTCCACCAGGTGATAGACGCCTGACTTTTTGTGCTGTCCCTTTAATAACTGTTGGTCCGAGACTAACTTGTCCATCACCCGCGATGACAACTTTATTGCCCTTGCGAACACCTATTATTGTTGTGCCATGCCATCCTGGAAATTGAGTATCTGCCATAAGGGCCTCCTGAATACTTGAAATTATATGGCTATTATTTGTACTTGGCACAAGTGCATAAAAAAAGCGCCCTAAAGGGCGCTAATTCTGTCAAATTAAATAACCAATTATATGGAATCGTTGATCCAGCTTTGAAGGGCGGCTTTTGGAGCGGCGCCGGTCTTATTTGAAACCACTTCGCCATCTTTGAACAAGAACAATGCTGGGATACCACGCACTCCAAGGGCAGCTGCGGCGCCTGGATTGCTGTCAACGTCAACCTTAACGACTTTAATACGACCCTCCATTTCTGCTGAAATTTCCTCAAGAGAGGGCCCAATTTGTTTGCAAGGACCACACCACTCAGCCCAGAAATCTACTACTACGGGAAGATCAGAGTCTTTGACTTCAGCGTCAAAGGTTGCGTCGGTAGCGGCTACAGTTGCCATGAGGTACACTCCAAATAAAGTAATTTTCTTCGAAAGAAATAGGGCTGCAGACGCTTAGCGTCAAGAAGTGGATGTAGTTTGCAACGAAGTTGTGACAAGGTGATGTGGTAATTGCATCAGCTTTTGGTTTTTTGTCCATAAAACCGCTGTTTCAATTTCATGTTCTGGAAAAATCTGAGCAAGCGCTACTGCGTATGCCCCCATTTGTTTCAAAATCCCAACAGGCGTTTCTTCTACGACCTTTGGCACAATTTGATTGGTTTTGAAGTCCACTGCAGTCACCTTTTGAGCTGAAACAATCAACCGATCTACAGAGCCCTGAATAGCGTCGCCATTTAGCTCTGCTAAATGTGCTGTAAGGCTAACTTCAGCTAAGGTTTCAGGTGCAAACACATGTGCGAGACCTGGATCAGTCAACACCCTTGTTGCCTCCTGAAGGGCAGCCTCAAATAGCTCCTCGTCAAGGATGTGCCGGGCGAGCGGTTCCCAGCATGAAGGATTTGTAGTGGGAAGGGTTTCTAGCAATAGATGCACAGCACTACCGTGTTCAAGCGCACTGTTGCTAATAATAGTTTCAGTGCTGGCAATAGTTTTGTCTCCTCCAAGCTGAGAAGGAGCCCAAATGGGGTTAGGAGATTGTGGGGGAATTGCATCTTGTGAGACCCAGTTCGGAACGTTTATTTTTGGCGTGCCCCTAGTCCCGTTATCTTTATTGATGCCCGAAACCCAGTCCAGGTGTTCATATCGCATGCCAAGACCCGCACTCGTGTTCAGGGGCTTTGCATTTTTAGCTATAACGGCCTCACGGACAGTGTTGTACCAACAGTCATGGCTCTCTTTAATCTCACCGGATCCAAGCACAATTAGCCAACTTTCGGCTCTTGTAAGAGCCACATACAAAAGTCTATCGCGCTCTTCAATCTGGCGGTCTTGTAAACTGCTTAGGGTCGACGCAAGCACTTCGGGCACTTGGTCTGTATTTGGCTTCCAAACGGCCAGGCCGTTATAATCCACAACGTCACGTGCTGCTGGTGCGCGCCTCTTAGCGGTATCGGGCAATATAACAATAGGGGCTTCGAGTCCCTTAGCGCCGTGTACGGTCATCACCCGTATTTTATCACTCTCGCCATCCATTTGACGTTTAATCTCGAGATCATCAGCATCAAGCCAAATCAAGAAGCCTGTAAGGTTCGGAATATTACTGCGTTCATATGCCAGTGATTGATTGACCAGTGCATCAAGCCCTTCCCCTGCTTCATTTCCGAGCTTGCTCAATAAGGACTTTCGACCGGACAGGCGGTTTAAAATATGTTCAATAAGCTCAAAGGGACGCTTAAAATCAGCCATATTACGCAAGTCCATTAGCTTTTGGACCGTGTCAGGGAAATCGTCGCTTCGGTTCTGAAGACTCCGCCATAAAAACTTAGAATCTCTACCCTGCGCAAGATCAAACATATCCTGTTCAGACCATCCAAATAGCGGTGAACGTAAAGCTTCTGCAAGAGAAAGATTGTCTTCAGGAAACGCCAAAAATGCTAGCAATGAGCGCAGATCGCGTACCGCAAGCTCTTTGGCAACCTTTAGCCGATCGGCGCCAGCGATTGGAAGATTAGCATCTCTGCAGGCGCGGTGAATCTCCTGAAACAATAGCTTTTGTCTGCCTTGAACCAAAATTAAGAAATCACCTGCTGTAATTTTACGATGAAATAAAACTCCATTTTCATCTATCTGCGTTAATGTCTCAGTTTTGATCAATTCCATGATGTGTGCCGCAAGCGCCTTTGCCAGCTTTTCATCTTGATGATCAGACGAGACCTCATCAACTGGATCGGTCCAATGCCGCGATTCAGCCACAAGTGGTTTTTCAAAAACTGGCCAAACATCAACACGGCCGGGCAGGGTCTCTTTAAAAGCAAGGTGTGTTGACTTTGAGCTAATTTTTTTCTGGTCAGAGAAAATTTGGTCAACGAGGCTTAGAATGGCGTGCGAAGAACGGAAAGAGTGATCTAGAGTGGTAGATTGAAATGGCTGGGAAATCTCATGCAGCTGGGCTTCAAATCTATCGCGCATGCGGTCAAAGCCTTCGGGATCGGCACCCTGAAATGAGTAAATGGATTGCTTTTTGTCACCAACTACAAAGATGGTGCGAGGTACGTCAGCACGCGCACCCTGACCGGAGGTGAACTCTTGCGCTAATTGTTTAATGACATCCCATTGCATGGGGCTGGTATCTTGAGCTTCATCTACTAAAATGTGATCGATTCCACCATCCAGGCGGAACAGAACCCAGGCCGCCACATTTTCGTTAGATAATAAGTTCCGTGTGCGTGAAATGAGATCATTAAAGTCTAAAAAACCTTTTGCTTGTTTGTGGTCTGAATAAACCTGTAAAAACTCTGTCGCAAAAGTGTGTAATGCTGCAGTACGTTTTGCAATTAGCAGGGTCAGCCTCTTTTGCCGGCTTATGGAAACTCGCAGCATTAAGGCCTCCAACTGAGGCATAAATAAAAACTCAGCCTTGGTCACCTTCGTAGGGAATGTACTCTTTGGTGTGAAGGGCGCTGCGCCAGATTTTGTTAGGAAAACTGATTCTAAAAGCGGCAAATCAAAGACTGTTAAAGCACCATCCTTCAAACCACTTAGTTTTATTCCAGCATTCAGGTCGTTTCCAGCTTTGGTCAAAAGTTGATCACGCAGCTTTTGTATTAGTGCTAAATCTCCAGGGATAAAACACTCTTTGCTCAGATCATCGTCAGTGTAACCGGGTTGTAAATTAAAGCCTTTCCAAATCTCATCCAGAGAGTACGGTTTGCTGAACAAATCAGGCAGGTCTAAGATTGCCTTGAATACATCTTGTACGTCTTTTCCAGTAAAATAATGTGCAATACCATCAAAGCTGGAAGGTCCGGTTCCATCTGCAATAGTTTCTACTACTTCGTCCAACAGTAACCTTTGAGCGCGCTCATCAATTTCAACAAATTGGGGGTTTACACCTGCCTCTAATGGGAAGCGCCTCAAGACAGATGAGCAAAAAGAATGAATGGTTTGAATTTTCAATCCCCCTGGCGCTTCAATCGCTCTGGCGAATAATGTGCGTGCATTTTCTAAATCTTTCATGCTCAAAGCACGGTTTACCCCAAGTTCCTTCAGTTCTTGGAGGAGATCTTCATCTCGCAGCATCGTCCACTTGCCCAACCTACCAAACAACCTGTTTTGCATTTCTGATGCTGCTGCCCTTGTGTATGTTAGGCACAGAATGTTCTGAGGCATCACACCCTCAAGAAGTAAGCGCGCCACTCGGTCTGTTAGAACTTTGGTCTTTCCAGACCCGGCGTTTGCAGCGAGCCATGTTGAACTTTTTGGTTCGGCGGCCTTGATCTGTCTCAGTGTTGCATGGTTCAAACTCATTATGACACTGGAATTAATGTTGCGCGTGCTACGGTGCTCCACTCGCCGTATCGTGAGAGGTGGTCATAATCTGAATGGGCATCAGAAGTTAACATTGCACGCCGTGCAGCATACCCTTGATTTTGATTTTGATAGGTCTGAACGAGCTTAGAAAACTCAGACCATATATCACTTTCATCTAAAGGTGCCGCTACATGTTTGGGTTTGCCCCCAAGACTAATATATTCAGCGCCCACCACTCCCAAGGCACCGAGGCCCTTAAAGGCACCGCGCCTCAACATCTCAGCCTCAAGTAAAAGCTGTTTATCGAAATACAACTGCTCTTTGGTGCTAGGTGCGCTACCAGTTTTATAGTCATAGATATGGGCTGCTCCGTCACCAACGATATCAATGCGATCTGCTTTGCCCGTTAAGGTGAAGCCAAGGGATGGCAAAGAGATTTTGCCTGTTATTTCTGAATGTGTGCTGCTGAAGTTCGTCTGTCGTTCCATTTCATATTCGGCAAACCACTGCGCAAACCGTTCCACTCTTGCTTGCCAAATACGCCTTGTCGCTGGCCAGGGTACTAAATCTATCAACATCGACGAGGAGGTTTTTACCAGTCCTGCTTTTGCCGTCACTACGTCCGGCCATGGACCGCTATCAACAAACCGTTCTAAAATTTGATGGATTATAGTACCGCGCAAGGGGGCGTCAGGTTTTTTGACTAGAGAATCTATTCGCCGAAGCCCAAGAATATGGCGCGCATAAATAGCGTAAGGATCACGAATAAGGGTTTTTATTTCAGTGATAGATAGCTGTGTTGGACGGACATGGATTGGCGGAGCAATTGAGGGGCGAAGAGTGGGCTGCGGTGGTAAAACTGCCTCCATTTCTGATACCAAGTTTAGCCAACCATTGCCCCGTTGATGCATCTTGCTCACGTGGGATGCCTCTTTATTTTCAGAGAGGCCATTAAGCAGGTTTTCGATCCGGTTGAGCCAACGTGATGGTACTGTTTCGGCATCTTCTGACTTTACAGAGCGGGTTACCCATACCTCTTTGGCCCCAATTGCTTGCTGAAAATCATGCGCTGAGAGGCCAATTTTACGCTCTGGTAGCAACAAGCCTGCCTGAAGGCGTAAGCTGCGGTTTAGCCAAGGATCTGGGGAGGGTGGTTCTGGCCAATTTCCATCATTTAACCCTGCCAAAACAACTAAATCGGCGCCCTGTACGCGGGCCTCTAGCGTACCCCATATTAAAATATTTGGATGTTGTGAGTTTTGATTCCGGGTCTCACTACCATTTAACACGCCATATAAAATCGCTTTGTAATCGATTAACTCAACTTTACCTGCTGCATGTGCGTGCTTTGCCAAATCATCTATAGCAGCTAATGTATCTCGGCCTGACGCGCGCTTCCAAAGCGCACCGTCCTCACCCTCAGGACCATTAGAAAGTCTTTCAGCTGTTTCTTTGTGGTGAGATAACCACAGCCCTAGAGGACTTGTCCCGGTTGGCCAGGAATTAAAAACGCATGCGTTGATCCACGAAACCCAATTGTTGCGCAACTCGTCCTTTCCTGCCCACTTTTCTAAAGTGCTGGGTGTTAAAAATGCCGGCCCCTCTTTTCGGAGGTAAAGCTCTAAATCCCGGGTGTTAAGCAAGTGCTGCCCACGATCTTGTTCGCTATGGGCAAGTGGGTGCTTGAGCAAAACCAGGAGAACCTCTGCAGTTATTTGTGGCTTTGCTAAGTCCAAGACGTGCAACAGAAATCGCCCTGGCGCCGTGAAGTTAAGCGATATGCCAGCACTATCGTCTGGTGTAATATTCCAAGCCTCTAATGCGGTAGAGATGCGCCGCGTGAGGTTTCGATCGGGTGTAATAACGGCTGCAACTTTTCCATTTTCTGCGGCTTCCCGAAGGCCAAGTGCAATTGCCATTGCCTCAACCCTTTGATTGGGTGCAACCAACCAGGTAATATCCCTTGTAGCCGAATCTAAGTTTTTTAAAACTGGTCCCTCAAGCCGCCAATGATGTGTAACGGGTGCGGGACGTAGGGCTAAAGAGATGAGCTTGTTTCGAGCTGGGTTTGGTGGATCTTCGTCAACCCAGCGTCGCACCTGACTGGCTTCAGCTTTTAAAGCGCCCAGCAATTTTGAAAATCGATATTGTGGATGGTCTTCCCCAGTACGTGGATCAATTAGTTTGTCCCAGACATGTTTTGGCATGTCAAAATCAAACCCAGGCAAAACTAAAGCGCCCTTTGGTAATCCTGCTACAGCTTTCATCAATTCAAACGTTGTTCCACGCGACCCTGTTGATCCGGCAATAATAATTGGATGTTGAGGCGGGTTATGTTGCCAACGCGCAGCCAAACTCATGACGCAGGCACGTTGCCGTGCCTCAACGCCAGGCGCCGTTTCCTCTTCGAAATACGGCCTGACCATATTTATGAAGCCTAAAGCGCGCTCCCAATGCCCAGAGATATCTGAAACATCAAGGTTGGAAATCACATCGGGGGCAACGCCCTCACTCTGCATCTCCTCCATTAAATTTGCTAGACTACTGGCCAGTTCAAAGATAGCTGATCTTGGGGTGAGACCGTCGCTATTACTTAAAAGCTGGCGAACCAATTGAGTAATCTCAAGGCGTCGCTCAAGTGGGTGAACGGACTTTGGGATGTGCGGAAAGGTCAAGTCGCTGGATAGATCTGTAATGAGACGGATTTTAGGCATCAACCGCGCTGGGCCTTGAGCGAATAAGG
>JAPKEA010000271.1 GCA_028822275.1 Planktomarina sp.
CGTTCTCGAGCTTATCAACGCAATATCGGTCAACCAGAAATATTAAAATATGCCTGATAGTTCGGGTTTATGCGGAGCCGTTTGTGTAATTTGACAGACGTAGTAGGTAATATATAATTTAATAGTTAAGAAACTTGAGCTTTAATCAAGAAGCTCAAACGCTGACATTTTAAGAATGGGGCTAATATGCAGGCTGTGATTTTGGCGGGTGGATTGGGTACCCGCATTTCTGAGGAGAGTCATTTGCGTCCAAAGCCGATGATTGAGATTGGTGGTAGGCCAATTTTATGGCATATAATGAAGATATATGAATTCCACGGGATAATTGATTTCGTAATCTGCTGTGGTTACCGGGGCTATATGATTAAAGAGTACTTCGCTAATTATGTGCTGCATTCTTCAGACGTGACAATTGATGCGCGATCTGGGGAGATAACATACCATAATTCTGGGGCTGAGCCTTGGCGCGTGACACTGGTTGACACTGGAACTGAAACTATGACGGGAGGGCGCCTTAAGCGCGTAAAGCCATATTTAGGAGACCGATTTTGCATGACCTATGGGGATGGTCTTGCTGATATCGATATTCGCGCTCAAATCGACTTTCACATCAAGCATGGTCGGGCTGCAACGGTTGCTGCAGTGACGCCTCCTGGGCGCTATGGTGCACTGGATATGACATCTGAGGGTGTGATCCAGCGTTTCGTTGAAAAACCTCCAGGAGACGAAGGGCGGATAAATGGTGGATTTTTTGTTCTTGAAAATAAGGTCTTGGACCGTATTGAGGCTGATTCAACTTCTTTTGAAGGGCCTCCACTTGAGAAACTTGCGCAAGAGGGAGAACTGTTAGGCTGGCGGCATCCCGGGTTTTGGCACTCGATGGATACTCTAAGAGATCGTAATCACCTTGAAAAACTTTGGGAAACTGGTGGTGCCCCATGGAAGGTCTGGGCGTGACATTCTGGTCAGGAAAACGAGTTCTCCTAACTGGTCATACAGGTTTCAAAGGAGCTTGGGCTAGCCGTTGGCTTGCAAGTTTAGGGGCAAAGGTTGTTGGAGTTTCACGGCCCCCCGAAATGGGGCCAACTCTTTATGATATTTTAGGTCAGGACCATATGATGGCATCTCATTTTGTGGATTTGCGTGATGCTGAAGCGGTCGTCGACGTTGTGCGTTCCGCTCGGCCCGAGATAGTTTTTCATTTTGCTGCACAAGCACTTGTTCGAAAGTCTTACAATAGCCCGGTGTCAACCTTTGGTAGTAATGTGATGGGGACGGTACATGTTTTGGATGCATTGC
Organism: Planktomarina sp.; assembly: GCA_028822275.1. GTDB lineage: Bacteria > Pseudomonadota > Alphaproteobacteria > Rhodobacterales > Rhodobacteraceae > Planktomarina. Next base: position 1,300 of record JAPKEA010000271.1, read on the forward strand.
GCTGCCACGCTAAACCAAAAGCTATCGTTGTTGTCACCTCTGACAAAGTTTATGAAAATGATGAAACTGGCTGCGCATTTACTGAGACTAGCCGTCTGGGAGGATATGACCCCTATTCGGCCTCTAAGGCTGCAACTGAAATTGTGGTATCGTCATATCGCCGATCTTATTTTGAGGAGCAGGGCATCCCACTTGTTACTGCGCGTGGTGGAAATGTTATTGGGGGAGGGGATTTTTCTGAAGATCGTATAGTTCCAGATGTAGTGCGAGCTGTTTCCTTGGGGAAGATACCTGAAATCCGCAATCCAGAAGCTACCCGGCCGTGGCAACATGTGCTCGACTGTCTTGACGGCTATTTTACATACGTTGAAGCATTAGTCTCCGCAGATAAAGTTCTGCCAAGAGCCCTAAATTTTGGACCCCAGTTAAATAGCTCTGCTGTCACTGTGGGTGCGCTCACTAATGCTTTGATGCGTTCGATGGACAGTCAGGCTATCTTTTCTAAATCGGTTGAAGGCGGCGCACACGAGATGGCGACACTATCTATTGACCCGTCACTTGCGTCGCGGAGCCTTAACTGGGAACCGCGCCTGACGGGGGATGCCATTTTGCAGCTCACAGCCGAGTGGTACGGATCTTTTATAGCTGGCAAAAATATGAAAAAGATAACTGACAATCAGATTAATAACTATAGGGACGCTGCCCAGTGAACTGCCTTTGCCGCTTCTGCCAAAAACCTCTCTCCCAAACTCTTGTAGATCTGGGAGAGACACCTCTTGCAAATAGTTACGTAAGCGCTGATGACGTTAAATCTGTGGTATTAGAAAAGCGATTTCCTCTACGTGTGATGGTTTGTAATTATTGTTGGCTTGCGCAGACAACCGAGACAATTTCTGCAGATGATATTTTCAAGCAGGACTACGCTTACTTGTCGTCATATTCTTCAGGGTGGGTGGCACATGCGCACCGCTATGCAGACGAAATGTCCAAGCGGTTCGATTTGGGCCCTAACTCAAAAGTTGTAGAAATAGCGTCAAACGATGGTTACCTCTTGCAGCATTTTGTTGCTTTGAACATCCCTGTTTTGGGGGTAGAGCCTGCCGGTGACGCGGCTGCATTGGCTGAAGGTATAGGCGTGCCGACTCGAGTTATGTTTTTTGATGAAACTTCTGCGATTGCTTTGAGTGAGGAGGGGATTGCAGCAGATCTTATGGTTGCTAATAACGTTTTGGCGCATGTTCCCAATATCCGTTCATTTGTTGCAGGGTTTAAGACACTTATGAACCCCAACGGGGTTGCTACATTTGAATTCCCTCATATTGCAAGTCTACTGGGTTCTGTACAATTTGATACGATTTATCATGAGCATTATTCCTATTTGTCCCTTACCTTTTTGGAAAATCTGGTATCAGAAATTGGAATGTCAATCTTTGATGTAGAAAAGTTGCCGACCCATGGTGGTTCCCTGCGTGTGTTTATCTGTTATCCTGATGCACATGTAAAAAGTCTTATAGTGGATCATATTCTTGCACAAGAAGTGGCAATGGAGCTTGATAAGCCCTCGGGATATGAGGGCTTTACTGCAAAAGTTAACAAGGTGACGTCTGACTTTTTGATATTTCTTGCCGAGGCAAAATTGCAGGGAAAAACCATTGCAGGCTATGGCGCTGCCGCTAAGGGCAATACATTTTTAAATGTTGCTAAAGTTGGGGCATCGGATCTTGATTTTGTAGTTGACCTCAATACGCAAAAACAAGGAAAACTTCTGCCTGGAAGTCATATCCCAATAATGTCGCCCGAAAAAATAAAAGAGCTTAAGCCAGATTACTTGATAATTTTACCATGGAATCTGGCAGATGAAATAATTGAGCAGCAGCAAGGTATTCGTGAGTGGGGAGGCCAATTTGTTACAGCCGTCCCGGAGCTACGAATTAGATGAAACTGACTGAAACAGACTTGCTTGGACTATTTCATATCGAAGCCAAACCACATGCCGACGATAGAGGAGCTTTTGGGCGACTTTACTGTGAAGAGAGCTTTAAATCGAGTGGGCTTGACTTCACTCCTGTTCAGTCAAACCTCTCAACCAACAAGGCCGAGGGAACTCTGCGTGGTCTACATTTTCAAAATGGACAGTTTGCTGAAGAAAAGCTGGTACACGCCGTGGCAGGATCTGCTTGGGATGTTGCCGTAGATTTGCGCCGTGGCCCCACTTTTGGTCATTGGCGCGCCATAGAGCTCAATGCGATGAAGATGAATGCAGTATTTATACCTAAAGGTTTTGCACATGGATTTATAACTCTAGAACCAAACACGTCTCTGCTGTATCATATGGGGTCTAGCTACGTGCCAGAGCAAGCAACAGGCATTTTTTGGTCAGATACAGACTTGTCTATCGACTGGCCTGTGCCTCCCAAGGTGATATCTGCTGCTGATCAAATTTTGCCAAACTTAAAAGAAAACTATGCGGATCTACTCAAAGATAAAACTAAAATGACCCTTTTTTAGTCATTTTACTACCTTTAATGAATTACGTAATATGTCTAAATCCACTGCTTGGACTGCAAAATATTGTCCTAAAGCTTTGCCTAGTATTGGGGCTTCCTTGACTGCGCTTAAATTTAGCTATGTCGTAATATGCCGGCTCATGTAGCTGACATGACCTGAGTATGCGAAGTGCTAATGCCCCCCCCCCCAAAAAAAAATGTCAGTGAAGTAATGCAGTGTGACGTTGAAATGTGTAATTTGGGTATGACTTTGAGTAAACTATTAGTTGCTTGAGCGTGAACCGCATTGTTGGAAAAGTGCATTAACCCCTATACGGCTTAAAGCGAGCGACAAGGCAT
>JAPKEA010000017.1 GCA_028822275.1 Planktomarina sp.
ATGTTGCTAAGCTTGCAGCTATTGCATTTGGGGCACCGTTTACTGTTCTCATCCATGAAGATCATGCAGATGTGATGATAGATGCTGTCGTTGAGAAGTTAGGCAAGGTTATGATAGCATCTGAATTAGGCGGATCTGGTACTATTACTCACAAAACTGTTAGGCTCGCAACTGAAGGCTTATCTCGAATGGTTGCTGCATTGGGCCATCTTTCTACACAAGAAAATTTAGTGGAGTCACGCCTCGTCCGGTTGCCTTCTTCTGACACTTATCTGGTGAGTGACGATACGATGGTCTTTGCTCCAGAGTTGAGCCTTGGTGGGTTTGTGAGAAAAGGTGATACGGTTGGTCATGGTCACTTCTTAGACCGAATTGATTGTAGGCCAAGAACCTATACCGCCCCGCATGATGGTTGGGTAATCTGCCTTGCTGGGCAAGGTTTGGCTAGAAGGGGGGATGTAATTGCCATCGTAGCTGAGGGCGTTCAATAATACGTTGTCAGATAAAACTGTTTGTGACGTGTAAGAAGTGTTTAAGCTAACAGTATCGACGAGCGTTGCATCATACTCCACTCATAATTGACTGTTGCAAATAATTTTAATCTTCTGGCTAACAAACACAGTGCTAACTATTACAAAACCTGTAAAGCCAACCTCATTATCATGCTTGTAACTTAGCATTGAGGTTGGCTGAAATTTAGATCCTAAATGTTTTGACTTTGTGAGCTAGTCTTGGTTAGCCATTCACGGCCCTTCAACATGAAGTTCCAATACACCCATGGCAGGATAGATTTTTTTAAGAACCATGCCGCGCGGCGGGGCTTTGTCGAATCCCATGGAAAAGATGGCATTATTTTGCCTCCATAGCCAAATTCAGCAAGAATGATCTTGCCGTTTTCTACAGTAAGCGGGCAGGAACCATAGCCATCATACAGGGGTGCCAAAGATTGCCCTTTCATCTGGGAAATCAAGTTTTGCGCCACTATTGGAGCCTGTTTGCGAGCCGCAGCGACTGTCTTGGCGTTAGGTGTCGACGTAACATCGCCCAGTCCGAACACATTGTCATAAGTTGTATGCTGGAGGGTAGCTTGGTCGACATCTACCCATCCCGCTGAGCTGGACAGCGGGCTATCCTTGATAAAGTCTGGGGCACATTGTGGCGGGCAGACGTGGATCATATCGAATTTTCGTTCAACAACCTTCGGCTCTTCGCCATCTTTTGTTACTTTGAACCAAGCCTTTTGTTTTGGTCCATCGATCTTGACCAAGTTGTGAGCAAAGTCGAGCGCGATGTCGTATTTCTTCACATATTCCATTAATGGGGGTACATAAGGAGCGCAGCCAAATAAGACAGGGCCTGCATTGCAGAAGGAAACGTTAATGCCATTTAATTTCCCAGCTTTAAGCCAGGCATCACAAGAAAGATACATTGCCTTCTGCGGTGCCCCCGCGCATTTGATTGGCATCGGTGGTTGCGTAAAGATTGCGGTCTTACCCTGCATTTTCTGTACTAACTCAGAAGTATATGGGGCTAAATCGAAGCGATAGTTCGAGGTCACGCCATTCTTCCCCAAAGCATTTTCCAAACCCTCGATAGCGTCCCAATCCAGTTTGAGACCTGCTGCTACAACAAGGAAATCATATTGAACCTCAGCTCCATCATTTAGTGTGACGGTGTTGGTTTCAGGAGCGAAGGTAGCAACAGCACCTTTGATCCGCTTTATACCGTTTGGCCACACCGCATCCGTCGAGCGGACAGTTTGCTCTTTGGTAAAGATGCCTGCGCCAACCATTGTCCAGCCGGGCTGATAAAAGTGCTGGTCAGATGGCTCTATTATAGCGATATCAAGTGAAGCATCGCGTGATCTAAGGCTAGATGCTGTGGCGATTCCAGCAGATCCGCCGCCGACAATAACAATTTGATGTTTAGTCATTCAATTTCCCCTGTAATATTTCATTAAAGACGGTTAATTGGCACTTTCAAATATACGTTTCCGTCTGCTTCCTTTGCAGGCATTTGGCCTGCCCGCATATTGACTTGAATGGACGGAATAATCAGCTTTGGCATGGCGAGTTGGGCATCACGTTTGGAACGAAAATCAACGAAATCTATCTCTGATTTGCCCCCTCCAACATGGATGTTGTTGGCTTTTTGAGCAGCAACCGTTGTTTCCCAGCAGAATGTATCGCGGCCTTCTGTCTTATAATCATGACATAAGAATAGCCGTGTTTCATCAGGAAGGGAAAGGATGCGTTGGATTGAGTTGTAAAGATCTGTGGCTGAACCGCCTGGAAAGTCGGCGCGCGCAGTTCCAAAGTCCGGCATAAATAACGTATCACCAATAAATGCAACGTCTCCAATAACGTAGGTCACACAGGCGGGTGTGTGACCTGGCGTGTGCATCACAGCCACGTCTAGATTGCCGATTGAGAAGTAATCCCCGTCTTTGAATAGTCGGTCAAATTGACTACCATCCATCTCAAACTCGGTCCCAGCATTAAAGATTTTGCCAAACACTTCCTGCACGGCTGCTATATTTGCCCCAATTGCAATTTTTCCTCCAAGTTTCTCTGCAAGATATGGTGCTGCAGATAGATGATCTGCATGTACATGTGTCTCGATAATCCAGTCCAAAGACCAGCCATTTTTGATAATCTTAGTGATCAGCATATCAGCGTGTGTTGTGTGCGTCCGACCCGCTGCTTGATCAAAATCAAGGATAGAATCGATAACTGCACAAGCGTTGGTTTCTGGATCTTTTAATATATAGCAGGCCGCGTTTGTGGCCTCATCAAAGAAGCTGTAAACTTCAGGTATATTCTGTTGCATTACTCAGAATTCCACGACAGCTCTGATGGATTTGCCTTCATGCATCAGTTCAAACCCGTAGTTGATTTCCTCAAGCTTTAGCTTGTGGGTTATCATTGGGTCTATCTCAATTTTTCCGTCCATGTACCAATCTACAATTTTTGGCACATCTGTGCGGCCAGACGCACCGCCAAATGCCGTGCCACGCCAGCTGCGGCCTGTGACCAATTGGAAAGGCCGCGTGCTTATTTCTGCGCCAGCCGGTGCTACACCGATTATGATGCTTTCACCCCAACCTTTGTGCGCAGCCTCAAGCGCGGTGCGCATTACATTTACGTTACCTGTTGCATCAAATGTGTAATCGGCACCGCCGCCGGTTAATCCAACGAGATGTGCAACGAGATCACCGTCAATCTTGGACGGGTTCACAAAGTCAGTCATACCAAAGTGACGACCCATTTTTTCCTTGTCGTCGTTGAGATCAACACCAATAATTTGGTCAGCTCCTGCGAGGCGCAAGCCTTGGACCACGTTCAGGCCGATACCACCTAGGCCAAATACAATGGCATGGCTACCTATTTCGACTTTCGCGGTGTTTATCACCGCACCGATACCCGTTGTCACACCACAACCAATGTAACATATTTTATCAAACGGAGCATCCTTGCGGACCTTGGCTAGCGCAATTTCAGGCACCACGGTATGGTTAGCAAACGTCGAACAGCCCATATAATGATGGATAGGTGTACCATCTAGCATCGAAAATCGGGTGGAGCCATCAGGCAAAAGGCCCTGTCCTTGCGTACTGCGGATCGCCTGGCAAAGGTTTGTTTTAGGGTTAAGGCAATAATCACATTCGCGGCATTCTGGAGTGTAAAGTGGTATGACATGATCGCCAACCGAAAGGTTGGTCACGCCTTCGCCGACTTCTATCACGACCCCGGCACCTTCATGTCCAAGGATAGCCGGAAATATCCCCTCTGGGTCATCGCCCGAGCGAGTAAATTCGTCAGTGTGGCAAAGGCCAGTAGCTTTAATTTCAACTAGAACCTCTCCCTTGCGGGGTCCCTCAAGATTAACTTCCATTATCTCTAAAGGTTTTCCAGCCTCTAAGGCCACTGCAGCTCGGGTTCTCATAATGGGCTCTCCTAAAACACTTTTTATCTTGCTTTGCAGAAAAATAAATCTCAAAGTACGATCTAAAGTCTCACAAAATGAAACGATATAGTCAATATGCATCTTGACCGTTTAATAACATTGCTAGAACTAATTGCTATAGCTGGCCGGCCAATTTCCCCAGTTGAACTACAAAAAGCAACCAAGCTTCCCAAGCCCACCTGTTATCGATTGATCCAGACGCTTGAAGATCATCGCTTAATCGAGTCTGTAGAGAATTCTGGTAAAGTGAGGATTGGCGAGCGGTTAATCCGTATTGCTCTTTTGGGAAAATCAGACACAGACGTCCGCAAAGCCTCAGCTTCGTTGTTAAGGGCAGCGGCAATAGAATATAATGAGACTGTTTTCCTCGCACGGTTTCGCGACAGTAAGGTTGAAATCATTCACGTAGAAACACCATTAGATCCTGGTAGAGCCTTTATTCATCCAGGTCTTGGGGAACGGCCAATGCACGCTTGCTCGTGCTCAAAGGCAATAGCTGCTTTCGCTGAGCCAGAATTCCAAAGCTGCATCGTTTCAAAAAACCTTCGCCAGTACACTGACCACACGAAAACTTCGCAAGAAGATATCTACGCAGATTTCAAAAGAATAATTGAACGTGGATTTGCAGATTGTGATCAAGAAATTGATATGGGTATTGCCAGCGTTGCGGCACCTATTTCGATTGGAAATATAGGTGCAACCTTTAGCGTTGGTGCAGTTGGCCCAATTCGTCGGTTTGGACAGGAGTATAGATACGAAATTGGTGAAAAGTTAATTAAATTATCAACGCGAATTAGCGGTGCCATCCAGCTTTGTAATATGCCAAAAATATAACTAGAAGCTCAAATTCTGGCCTAGTTAGGGCAGATAATTAAAAAGAAAATAGCAACAACTCAACGGAGAAAAATATGTTAGATAATACTAAAAGCCCTTGTGCCGGTCCTGGATATGCATCACCGCAGGAAGCTATAAAAGCTCCGCGCGAAAAAATTGTTTATACAATTTGTATTTATACAGGAACTGGGGTCGAAAAGCCTGATTATTTAGCAACAATCGATGTTGACGAAAATAGTTCAACCTACGGTGAGATTATCCATCGCACTGAAGTTGGGGTTGTTGGCGATGAACTGCACCATATGGGCTGGAATGCTTGCTCTTCCTGCAACACAGATGGAAGCATGGAACGTAAATACCTTATTGTTCCAGGTGTAAGGACATCTAACTTTTACATTGTCGACACGGCGACAGATCCTAGGAAGCCTGCTCTTTTTAAAACAATTAGTGGCGATGAGATTAAAGAAAAAACAAATTTGTCTGCGCCTCATACAGTCCACTGCCTCGGTGAAGATATAATTGTGTCAATGTTGGGAGACGCTGAGGGCAATGCTCCAGGTGGATATTTGCAACTTGATAAAGATTTTAATATTGTAGGGCGTTGGGAAAACGATACTACTGGTATGAACTTTAGCTATGATTTTTGGTATCAACCACGACACAATATGATGGTGTCGACCGAATGGGCAGCACCGAATACCTTCTTGCCCGGATTTGATTTGGAAGATGTTGCGCAAGGGAAGTACGGTCAGCACATCCATTTTTGGGATTTTAAGAATCGAAAAATTGAACAATCAATAGATCTTGGTGCTGAAGGTTTGATCCCGCTTGAAGCTAGGTTCCATCATAATCCTGACAGTACACACGGATTTGTAGGTGCAACCCTGAGTTCAAATATTTTTCATTGGTATAAAGATGACGCTGGTGAATTAAAGATTGAAAAAATTATTGATGTTGAGGCTATTGATGTTGATAATTTTCCCGTGCCCATGCCTGGTTTAATTACTGATATTCTCGTCTCGATGGACGACAAATATCTGTATTTTTCTAATTGGTTACATGGAGATTTGCGACAGTATGATATCTCTGATCCCTCAAACCCAAAACTGACTGGTCAGGTCTGGATAGGTGGTCTGCTTGGCAAAGCACCCGAAGTTAACGGGCGTTCAGTAGATGGCGCACCACAAATGATCCAATTATCGCTGGATGGAAAGCGCCTATTCGTCACTACGTCACTATTCTCAACGTGGGATAATCAGTTTTACCCGAGCATGAAGGACAAGGGTGGTATTATGCTGATCGTTGATTGCGATGTCGAAAATGGTGGTATGGAAATTCGTAAAGATTTCCATATTGATTTTGGCCATGAACCGCATGGTCCCGCGCGGGCACATGAGACAAGATACCCCGGTGGCGACTGTTCATCAGATATCTGGGTCTAGGAAAAATGGGAGCCTATCACTAGGATAGGCTTCTTTTTTAATATGTCGCATAAAAGTATTAAGCATAAAGTTACATTCCGAAATCGTGACAAGAAAACATTAGAAGCCGCTGAAAATGAAACGATTTTAGATGTTTTTGAAGCAGCGGGTTGGGTGCTGCCTGTCGCTTGTCGATATGGAGGATGTATAACATGCGCCGCCAAGATGATCTCTGGTAGCGTGCGTCAGCCAAAGGGAACGGCAATTAATAAGCGGCAATCCCAAGACGGTTATGTCTTACTGTGCGTGGCGCGCCCACAAGAAGATTGTATTTTTGATGTTGGCGTTGAGAGCCATGATACTCTTTATCAAAATCCATTTTCCAGTGACAGTGCAGGAAGTTTATTAGAAAAAGCAAAAACGAAAGCAGGCAAGCGATGACTAGTACTCTACCTATTTCACCCTTTAAAAGCAGGACATACCGGGCAGAATTAATAGCAAAAAGTGTATCTTGCTATCCTAGGGTGGAAAGATAATTCGCCAACTCTTTTGCTACCCTACTGGTCTGTTCAATATGTTGGAAATGACCACAGTTTTTCAATGTAACAAAGGTTGAACGACTTAGCTGGTCAGCCATATCATGGCTAATTTTTAGTGGTACCATACGATCATAATCAGAACCGATTACGAGTGTAGGAACATTGATCTCAGCCAATCTGCCTGAAACGTCAAATTGGCTACAGGCATAGAAATCGTCGTGTACGACTTTTGAACCTGCTTCTAGCATTCGTTGTCGTGCTTTTTGTTTAAAAAATGCACCCGTATCTTTATACCATGAATATTTCACAATATTGTCGATTGTTGGCTCAAAATTTTCTTTTAAACCTTCGAGTATGGCATCGTTCACAAACATTTTACTGGCACCGCCAATCATTGCCACTGCAGTAAGCCAGCTATATTTATTAAGAGCAGCGTTGAGCGCAATCGATGCACCCATTGAATGTCCAACAATACAGACATTGTCCAGTTTTATAGCTGTAACAAAGTCATTGACTACCTCTGCATATTCTTCAACCGATGTCCTGCTTTCTCCGCCTGACTCCCCGTGTCCCGGGAGGTCCAATGCGTATATTGGATAATTATCCAATTCACCGCCGTGGTCTTTTGGTGTCAGGCCGAGGGACCGTGTAAGATCGTTCACGCTGCGCCAAGCTATAGGCCAGTCGACTTTCTGACCACCAGCGCCATGGACAAGCAACAGATTAGTACTGTCCTTGGAATTAGATACTCCATTAAAGCTGTATGATAATTCATATCCATGCAAAGAAATTTTAGGCATTTATTTAGACCCATTTTTGTTTGTTTTACCAATTCACCTAACTAAACTTTAGTAACCTTGATTTATGCTATAGTAAGAACACTATGAGGAAAATCTTCTCTAAAAATTAAGTAACTGTCTGTATTTACCGAAGTGTATCTTAACTAATTAAGTCAACTATTACCGAAGGTAAAAAATTAAAAATAAATAGGTTTTAATTGCAACTTAACATAATTTTGGTTCTGCCAAACCAATAAGAACACTCATCAGACTATACTAAATTCATTGATCTGGGATTAGATCTGTAAAACAGGTATAATACTGCTGCACTGCATGTTACTTGAAGTAAAGGTCTTGTGGACGCCAGTGACTTTTTGTGAGGCTTTCTTGAATGCCTTGGCGACCACAAAACCGCCCTGTTCGTTTAAAGTGGCTTTACCTTATAGGATTGTTCACTAGTTAATAATCACTTCACCCTCAATTTCCATTGCAAACCCGAGTGGTAATCCAAAGACACCAATAGCAGAGCGTGCATGGCAGCCAACATCCTGCCCAAATACTTCAATTACGAGGTCACTAAATCCATTCACTATAATATGTTGATCGGTGTAGCCAGGTGCTGAATTCACCATCCCAAACACGCGCGCCCAGCCAATAATTCGGGACAGTTCGCCAATCTCTGACTTGATGTTTGCCAAGACTGACAACGCTACCTCGCGAGCCTCATTATATCCTTGCTCTGTTGTTAGATCACTCCCAACAACTCCAAAAGGGCCGGCAATACTACCGTCCATGGCATTCTTGGGATGGCCGGAAAAAAGCACACGTTCACCCCTGATGTTCACAAACTTAAAGGGTAAGTGTAGCCCCTCCGGTAGCTTTGTTGGCCTAGGCAGCTTAAGCCCGAGTTCTTCTAGTTTACGCTCGGGTGTCATCATGGATTTGGTCATAGTTATTCTCCGCTCTGGATCCATACGCTTGAAACAGGACCCGCTTCAAGGGTTTGCTTCGGGCAATATCCCATCATGCTAATCACGCTTCAAGCCAGAGACTAAAAACGCAGTCACTAGAGGAAACAGTGCCTGTGATAAGAAGCTTAGTTTATGACTTCCAACTTATTAAGTCATGGCTACATTTTTAGCGCTTTCCGTCAAAGAATTTAGAACTTGTACGATTATTATATTGCTTTAGCGACATGAGTTAAGTTTGAATCTGATTTAACACTGCTTGTTTGGCCAGATCAATTTGTTTATTGGTCAAAAATGGGAAATAAAGGAATGGAAAATGGACTACCTGCACGGCATGACTTTTGATTGAATTTGACATAAGCGCAGTGACTCTTGATGCCATGCAACAGCGGGCGGAAGAATTAAGGCCTTCGATCGTGCGAACCCCTGTTGCACCTCTGACTTCAGCATTGATATCTCAGGTTTTAGGCGACGGTATCATCCATCTGAAATTGGAATGTTTTCAGCATACTGGGACCTTTAAGGCGCGGGGAGCTTTGTCTGTGGCGCAGGCTATCCCAAGTGAGAATAAAGCGCGAGGAATCACAGCTGCCAGTGCTGGCAACCATGCTATTGCCGCGGCCTGGGCTGCACGACAATGTGGGTTATCAGCAAAAGTAGTGATGCAGTCTACTGCCAACCCTTTTCGTGTCGCGCTCGCGAGGGCGGAATCCGCAGAGGTAATTATGAAAGATGGTGGGCTGGCTACCTTTGGCGAGGCTGAGAGATTGCAGCGTGAAGAAGGAAGAACTTTTATTCATCCCTTTGAGGGGCTTAATACGTCCCTTGGCACAGCAGGTATTGGTTTGGAGTTTCTTGAAGACATACCAGACCTGGAGGCAGTAATTGTAGCGGTCGGTGGAGGTGGTTTAATTAGTGGTATCGCGGCTGCGGTGAAAGCAATCAACCCTGATTGCAAGGTTTATGGTGTGGAGCCTGCTGGTGCAGATAGCATGTCACGTAGTATAGCAGCCCGCCGTCCAGTGTCGCTCAATAGGGTTGATACTATTGCGGATAGTCTTGCGCCACCAATGGCATTGCCGCTTGGGCACGCTTTATGTTCGGCATACGTTGATGACATGGTGACTGTCACAGATGATGAAATTTGTTCTGGGATGGTAATCTTGCAGCAGGAAGCAAAATTAGCGGTTGAACCAGCCGTGGGCGCGGTGATGGCAGGAATAATGTTACCACTACGAAATCGTCTTAAAGGAAAACGAGTGGGGCTCGTGGTCTGTGGTGCCAACATCGATGTGGTTAGTTATAGCAAGTTTCTAGAGCGGGGCCGCGCTAATATTTCGAGGCTTATTGATCACGCATAGACTGTCCAAGTAAATGCACCATTAATCATGGTCGGGTCTTTTGTAGATGCTGTCGATTTAATGAAAAATGACCCTGATAATAGTTATAATCCAACTTTAGGTGCTCAAAACAGACGCTCATCATCAAGCCCTGCGGCAAAAACTATAGAACCTGCAGGCGGTACTTTGAAGCGCGGAAATACATAATTAAACCAGTCGCCACAAAGCATGCTAGACCTGCTAGTAGAAACGCAGGCACATAGCTGATAAAGAAATCACGAGATATGCCTGCTCCATATGCAGCAAAAGCGGCTCCACCTTGATGTGCTGCAAAAATCCAACCAAAAATTAAAGGACCATTTACTGTGCCGAAGTATTGTCCACTTAATCTGACTGTTGGCGGTACCGTGGCAATGAAGTCCAAACCAAAAAATATGGCCCATAGCGTCAATTCATAAATACTAAAATTACCGTAAGGAAGATACAAAAGTGAAAGGCCGCGGCAGCCATAATATATAGCAAGTAGTTTATAATTGTCATAACGATCTGAGAGCCAGCCTGAAGTTGTTGTTCCGATAAAATTAAAAATTCCCATAAGTGCTAAGTACGAAGATGCAACAACAATTCCGACGTTGTTGTCTGCACAGAAGGGAATAAAATGTTGTCCAACAATACCTGTGGAAGTGAGGCCACAAATGAAAAAGGTCGTTGCTAAGATCCAGAAAGCTGGATGTTTGATCCCATCCGCTAAACTAGTGAATGTCATGAATAAAACGTTGGCTACATTACTAGTGGGTGGTTGGAAGACTTCCTTGTCTCCGTAGGCAGGCAAATCTAATTCAGATGGCCAGTCTTTTGAAAATAACAAAAACAACACGCCACATAGCACTGCACCGATCAATCCTGGTAAAACTGCCAAGCGCCAATCATAAGTAATTGTTATCCATGCCATAAATGGTATGAAAATTAATTGGCCAGCTGCGAAGGCTGAGGTAAGAATACCGATTACTAAGCCACGTCTGGCAGTAAACCAGCGGGTGGCGACTGTCGCAGCTAAACTCAGGCCAATAATACCAGATGCTGCACCCAAAAATAGTCCTATGCTGAATAGTAAATGCCACTTTTCATATGAAAAAATAGTGCACAGTAATCCTAAAACCTCCAATGAAACGGCAATATACACAATTTTTGATACCCCAAATTTTAACATCAGCGATGCTCCAAAAGGACACATAATAGCGATGACTAAGTACATCAGGCCGGTTGCCAGGGAGAAATCTGAAATGTCCCATCCGTATGCCTCGGTTATCGGGAGGATCAAGATTTGTGGGACGCTTCCAACGGCTGGAGCAATGATAGAGAATAAAAACGCTATCGTGGCCATGACCCAAGCATAGTGGACACCAAAACGTTCGAGATACATTTTTAAATGAGAAGCTAACATTTCTCTACCGCTCTGTATTTGGGTTTGATTTTTGGGTCTGTACCAAACAATGAGTGTTAGGGTCAAATGTAACTTTAAGTAGTTTAACCAAAAGTTAGGTGCTACTTAATGGTCATTTGGTCAGTATCAACTTGCCTGCACGCGTAATCCGTAGCGTGTAGGTTTGTTCATCAAGAACGATTTGCACTGTCTGTCCATTTTGGATGAGGTCACGGGCTGAATACGTGAGTATTTCTGATGAACTAGATGGCCGAGGAGGCGGAGAAAGATAGTTCATGAAATATTATGACTATCACTGGACTGAAGATCTAGTACCCACTCAACAGAAGTAATTTCGGCCTCAGAAGCGATGATTAACAGCTCTAGATCATCAGTTTGCTTGGTACAGCTGGTTCGCTGTTCGTGGTCATCAGTTTGAATAAGGTTGTGCTTTGACATCTAGAAGGCCTCACATTTTTCATGTGCCGGGCTTCCCTTGTTACGAATCAGGGTGGCTAGACATAATTTATTTCTGACTAAAGTAGTAAGGTATGTCAACTGATAGAATTCTCAACCATAACGTTTGCGTTTCGGGCATTCGAAATCTACACAATATCTATGATGATTAACGTAAGCTTTAAATTTCTTTGCTTTAATTTAAATGCACTTTAAGATGCGGTATTCTAAACATAACCTTTTATTGTACTGCGCTGTCGCTAGGTTCGCACAGCTTCAAATTTAGCCCAAACCTCTTCAAGCTTATCAATATTAAAACCTGGTTCACGCGCGGGACCCAGCACGATAGCCTCACTTTCAATAACAGTTTCTATTGCCGATTTGAGTTTCGGAATTACTATGTTTGGAATAACGATGGCTCCATGTCGGTCAGCATGCATAAGCTCATTCTCGTAAACGCGCATTCCAAAAATATTTACCTGAGTCCCAATATCTATGACATGGACGTAGCCGTGGCTAGGACCTATAGAACCGGCCAATATTGGAAAGCCCTCGTCGATGACGTCTAGATCACGCATCACTCCATTGGTTATTGCCCCACTCATCCCTAGGCCCTTGTGGACTGCGACATGAACTTCGCCCCACCATCCAGCTATACAATTTGGATGGTCAATGTCTTCAACTACTGCGATGGTTGGACCATTTCCAGAGGCCATCGAACGAAAATATTCCTTACGCCGGGCGCGAATAACATTGGAAGGTTCGTTTGAGGGCGCCAGGCCTGAAATGCGTGCAGTACGAGCAAAACCGACTGCTGCAGGTTCACCTGGCTTGGAATGGATCATCGTCCCTCGAGTGAACCTGTTAAAGCCTCGTTTACCTTGGACAACTTCAATTGCGTTGCAAACTGTCGGTGTGTCAACACCACGAAGCAGGTCGAGTAGGTCTTCACCTATGATGGTATCAGCCATTTTTTATCAATCTCATTATCCGTTCTAGACGGTTATTTTAAAAATCAATCCAATCAAAATCTACTCCAATAATACCCAAAAACCTTTTCAATTCTACTAAAGACATTTCCAATGTTCTGTCATTTACAAGAGGATGTACATATATTTTTGAACAGTTTCTCAAACTACTATCCATAAATAATGAAACATTATTTTGTACCCCGTTGATCATTGATAATGGGGTGACGGCGCCTGGCCTTATACCTAAATTCTGCATCAATCTCTCAGGTGAGCCAAAAGACAAATTTCCACAGCCAATGGCCTTACTGAGAGCCTTTAAATCGATATTGGTATCCTGTTCTGCAATCAAGAGGACGTTCTTTTTTTTCTTATCTCGAAGATACAGGTTCTTTATATGACCACCGCCCTCTTGAGTAGGCAAAAACTTATCTTGAATTTCCTTGGCGTCTTCAACAGTCTGAAGGGGATTATGGTCATACCTTTTATAATTTATTCTCCATTTATCTAACTGTGCAAGGAGCGAGTCAGAGGAAATAGGTAGGCTGCTTTGAAAATTTGATGATGCGTCCATGTTCAATGCTCTGTTGTTTGAAATTATGTAGGTACAACACATCATGCTAAAGCAAAAGACATCGTCTAATTTTATATATTTTATGGTAATATCTACTATTTGGCATTAAATTTATTGGTGTAAGAAAGTATCGTAATAGTCAGAAGTAGCCACCAAACACTTTACCATTATTATGCAATAATATGCTCTAAATATATGAGCTTTCTTGTGAGATTTTCCTTAAATTCTCCCATTAAAGAAAACATTGGCATGGTTCGGATCTACTAAAGTTTTTGCAAAATAGAACCCATATCTAAGAGGCAGTCACCCGGATCCACACTATTAGTTGAGCGTACGTTGTTTCGCCTGTTGGTATAATACATGTTTTCTCGTATCAGCGTCCTTTTTTACGCCTGCTCTGCGCCCCGAAGAAGAGCTGCCACTAAAGATTTCTGTGGCTCTTGGTATTGCCCGGCGCAATAGGTCATGTGGCCATAGCCTTCTGAGGCGTGACGATAATTAGCTGATAAATTCTCTGCAAGCCATTTACCCTGCTCAGATGGAATTGCGGTGTCATCATCAGAATGCCAAACGAACGCATTTTCGTTCCGCACATCTCTAACATTAAAGCCCCAATCAAAGCAGGTATCTTGTGCGCTTTCCCATGTGGCGCCGCTGGTGCCTCGGACTATTGAACGGCGCATAGAAGCTTCAACCCGATTTACAAGCTCATGGTCCGCCTTAACTTTAGGGAAACCTCTTGTGATTGCGTTTGCCGCTAAGCTTGCCGGAAGAACCCCAAATACTATACGAAAAACAGAAAAATACCAGCCTGTGCTCGCACGTTTGAGCTTGATGGAGGTCGGGGTTTTACCTGCTCCAATGGCACTTTTTGCACCAATTTCTTTGCAGAGTTTAGTTGGCAGCAAGGGCGCGTTTAGTCCTAGCCCTATGCATCTCGCTGGAAAATATAATGCTGCAGCCATAGCGTGGGGGGTTCCCTGAGAATGTCCAGTAATATGAAACTGATTGACACCCTCTGAATTAAGTACTGCATCTAGATCATCCAAAGGCCAATCTTTTACCTGACGCCCTGGCTTTTCATCTGTAAACCCGCAACCGGGGAGGCTAATTGCTATGCCTCGGCATTCGAGCGCAACACAGACTGTTTCAAATGTATCTCGCTCAAAGCCAGCTTCTAAACCTGATCCATGCATATTAATGACCACTGGTGCAGCTGGGTCTTGCTTACCATAAGTGCAATAGGCAATCTGTCTTCCATTCTTACCGGTTGCTAACAGTTGCCCGTTCGCTGTCACTTTATCCAGCGCTATTGGCTGCATTCCCTTATTACGAATGCGTAAACCCCAGAAATTAAAGAGGAATCAAAACAGAACTAAAATACATAAAATAATTAGAAATGTTTCCATAGTATAAATGTACTTGCTACCGTAAAATTTGTATTCAATAAATACAAATCACCTTGTTTTTAATCCTAGAACCAAGTCTTTTAAAGGCGCCGCGTTTGGAGTTATCTTGGTTGAGGCCAAACAAGAAATCAATCGTGTTCGCCACCTTTTCCGCGCAAATTAGTAATAAAGACGTTAGGTTTACGCTTAGCTGTCTCAAAAGTTGCCACAGTAACTCCTATAGCGCCTATAAATAAAAGGTGCCCAATCAAACTCACGCCAACAGCGAACCAACTACCAACAATCATTCCGAATACAATGCACCACATCCACGCAAGTATTTGCATGATCATATGTCGGGTGGCTGTGTTTGGGATATGTCGTAGTGGATTTTTATCATGGTCCATAACGACAGACCACGTATCATAAATAAATTTTTTCATATTAATGGCTTTCTCTTTTTCTACTGAGAGATAATATCAGTTTTTTTACTTTTTAGTACAATGAATTACGGCAGTAAAGAGGATCTAGGGCAATTCTTATCAAGAAATAGTGGCTTGTGCACAAAAATTAAACAGTTTGCCTATTTTATAGCAATTGCTGAGGACAGGCGACTACAAGTTATTTATCCACTTGGGATCAGCTGGGCGTCTTTATAGCGATGTAGGATGAGATCATTTTTCATTTCTCTAACTGGACATAGCGTTTGTATAAATTCTTTAAGGGTATCACTCAAGATTTCATGGAAGCTGTTTAGTGTGATCTGAATTGTCCTTTATAAAATGTTCTGTTCGGACAAGCATGCGCGTGCCCAAGAGAATTAAAAACCTTTCCACTGGCCGCCAGCATCGCTTTAGCTGTGGTAGCAGGGCAGGGTCTTTATTTTTATTGAGTCCTGATAGATAATAAAAACTATTAGTTTAGTTTGATGATCAGTTATAAATTTAATAAATAAAATTGGGGATTTAAATGAAAAGATTAAAAGGTAAAACGGTCTTGGCCACCGCCTCAGGTGCAGGCATTGGCCTTTCCACGGCTCTGCGGATGAGAGATGAGGGTGCGCATGTTATTGCGACGGATATAAACGTAGAAAGCTTGTTTGACATACCTGGACTGGATGTACGGAAGTTGGACGCCACGGATAGCGCCGCTATTAACGAATTAGTGGCAGATATCGGCCACGTAGACGTGCTGTTTAATTGTGCAGGATTTGTACACGCTGGCAATATTTTGCAAGCTACAGAAGCTGATCTAGATTTTGCATTCACACTTAATGTCAAAGCAATGTTTCATACCATCCGCGCAGTTCTACCCGGGATGCTGGACGCTGGAAAAGGTTCGATTGTGAATATGGCATCCGTCGCTAGTTCTATAAAAGGCGTGCCAAACAGGTTCGCATATACTGCCAGCAAAGCTGCCGTGATCGGTTTAACTAAATCTGTCGCTGCCGACTATGTGACGCAAGGCATTCGTTGCAACGCGATTTGCCCTGGAACCGTTGAAAGCCCCTCTCTGAACGCACGTCTTAAAGCTACAGGTGATTTTGAAAAAGCCATGAAGGAGTTTGTTCAGCGTCAGCCAATGGGGCGGCTTGGACTGCCTGAAGAAATCGCAGCTTTGGCATCATACTTAGCTAGCGATGAGGCAGCTTTCACGACGGGAACAAGCCAAGTGATTGACGGCGGTTGGGCGCTCTAAAGGGCATAAGATAAAACTTGCTAGATATGATTTGTCTGGGGCTAAAAAAGACGATGACAAAAAGACGATGGTTTTGATAGATTTTGAAACTCCTGAAGCCATTAAGGCTTTTGGAGGCCAGGAAGGTTTTAAGGCTAAACGTGCAGCCGCTGGTGCATTATTTAAGACTACTGTTGTTACGGATATGAGTGATGAATCGTTCAATCAGTAAAACTATGTGCTTGATTTGATAACTACCACGTGTCGCTGGCTGGCTCGTGGTTCAATTACAGAAACGCATTGGATAAGTTAAAAAGGGCAATCTATGAAAAAATGTTAGATGCTTGAAATAATCGTGAAGTGGATGCCTACTGGGCTTGCTTGCATGATGAATGGGAGATGACTTGGCACTCAACTGGCAAGGTAACAAATAAAACCTTTGTGACTTCGGAACAAATAAAAGCAATTATGGAAAGTTCTGACATGAAGGAATGACTCTGCATTTAAGAAAATGATGATATTTTAGTGCAGCATATGAAGGCTGATTATTCTAATGGTACCGAGGATGCGACCATGAATGTGTCATTAAAAAAAGATGGACTTCTTTGGTGAACTGAAACAGGTGTAACTGCCATTCAGATATAAACAGTAAAACTTTAGCTGCTGTGGGCCAATATTTTAAGTAAGCAACTCCAATTTTTAATAGCATAAAATTTGGTTTTCCCCATCATTTGATAGCAGTCACTGCTCGAGTGGGAAAATGTAGATAATAGCCTCAATACCACACGGCAGAGCACGAGAATCTTTAAGCGTTTTTTGGAGAAGCCCTTTTTTTCAGTTAATTATAGGTAATAATATTACACTAAGTAATGTAAATATCAATTTTTGAAATGATAAAAGTACTATAAAAGTACTATAAAAGTATAAATTATATATCTGATTATAATCAATAAATTTTTATAACTTAAATATACTATTTTTCATTTTACTTTTGTTGGAATATAAATTTTTTATTATCGTGCTTTTATCTCTCTTTCGAGTAAAGCTTTACATACTCGTCAGTGATAAAGCGCTTTGACTAACAAGATTTATATGGCCTCTAGGTGTCTTTTCGTGTGTCACGATCCCGTTATTCACCCCCTTAAACTCTCGTCAACTTAGTGTAGAGTTTACTAAATTTTTGGTGGGGCAAATAAATATAAAGAGCCTGCTGAACAGGTTTGTGCCATACCAACTTACGAAAATGGCATGTTAAAAAAGAAATTTTAAGTGTAATTAGTAGAGAACCAACTAAACTCTGCAAAAAAAATTCCAAAATTCGTTCACCAATCATAAATTGATCATAATATGCCAAATAAAGTTAACGAGATCGCTACGCTGGGCTCCCTAGAATATTTCTCAAAAACAGTTTTTGAGAAAATAGATGTCGATGCCCAAAGTTCTGATGCAGCAACGCGTGCAATGCTGCATGGTTCCTTACATGGCGTGGATAGTCACGGGATAAGATTACTTCCCCATTATGTACAAGCCTTTGAAGGTGGGAGGCTCAACAAACAACCAAAAGTTGAAATTCAACAACAAAGGACTGGAACGACAGTCTTGAATGCGGACAACGCTCATGGTGCAGTTGGTACCTATGCCGCTATAGACCATGGTATTAAAATAGCTAAAGATACTGGAATTGCGGCAGTTGCGATCCAGAATACTTCACATTTTGGGCCGGCAGGTGCATTTTCGATAGTTGCTGCGGATGCAGGAATGATCGGGTTGGTATTTGGAAATTCAGATAGCTTTGTTAGTCTTTTTGATGGCGCAGAAGCATTTCATGGTACAAATCCTATTTCCGTAGCTATGCCGTCTGGCCAAGAGAACCCATGGTTATTAGATATGGCCAGCAGCTCTGTTCCCTATAACCGCGTAGAACTGCATCGTTCAAAGCAAAGTGATTTACCTTTGGGCGTAGCTTCGGACAAGAGTGGGGCCAGTACCACTGACCCCTTTGCTGCAGAAATGCTTACTCCACTTGGGGGAGTTGATTTCGGTTTCAAGGGAGCAGGGCTGGGTGGTGTAGCAGAAATTCTCTCAGCGGTATTAAGTGGTATGAAACTAAGTCCCGATATTGCGCCAATGTCCGGTCCTAATTTTGGGGAAGCCCGCAGCCTTGGCGCATTTGTTATTATTATTGACCCCACAGGGTTTGTCGCCGCCCCTTTGGTACAGGCAGGTATGTTAAGATATCTCACGCTCTTACGAGGTTCCAAACCCCGGGCTGGGCAAAGGGTCATGGCACCTGGGGATCGGGAATGGGAAACTGCGCGTAGAAGGCGTAAGCATGGAATTTCTCTGGACCCGATCACTGTTGCCAAATTTACAGAATTGGCTCAGACACACAGTATAAGTGTGCCATGGTCAAAATTGTCCTAAGTGGCATGACGAGAACTTTTTTACGTATGAGCCCTTTAAAATATAATAATTTTTTCATTCGGAAGATTAGGATAGCTTCTCTTGGGAGAAGCTTGTTAAAAACCCCAGCATTTTTAATTGGGCAGTACAGAGCTGTTTGTATTGTCAGAATCAAGATACTTACCCCAAATTATTAGTAACTCAGGAGGTGGACATTTATCCATATTCAGTTGCATTATTGAACACTAAGATGCCTATCCGTCAATTACTCAAAATATACGAGGACGCATGATGAAAACAGTTAAAAATTTTGATAGAATTGGTGAAGAGAACGCTTTTGCTGTTTTAGGACGTGCGGGCGAGCTGGCTGCTGGTGGCATGGATGTGATTAACCTTGGAATTGGACAGCCTGACTTCCCAACGCCAGACAATATTGTAGAGGCGGCGGTTCGTGCACTTCGTGATGGCCACCACGGCTACACAGATGCCATAGGAATTTTACCACTGCGCGAAGCTGTAAGCGCAGATTTGTATCGGCGTTACAATACGCAGGTTAGCCCTGCAAATATTTTGATTGTCCCGGGCGGCAAAGTTACCATGTTCTCCGCAATCTTGATGTTTGGAGCTGAGGGGAGTGAAATTCTTTACCCAGACCCTGGCTTTCCAATATATCGCTCGATGATTGAATATACGGGTGCAAAGCCTATCGCCATACCAATCCGTGAGGAGAATGGATTTTCATTTTCAGCTGAAGAAACTTTGAAATTAATTGGACCGAATACTAGATTGATCATATTAAATTCACCTGCAAATCCCTGTGGTGGTATTACGCCAAAGGTCGAGGTTGATAAATTGGTCGCCGGCCTGGCTGCTTATCCAGATATTGCGATACTTTCTGATGAAATTTACGATCAGATGCTCTATGATGGCGAGCAACATGTAAGCCTTTTGACCTATCCTGAAATTCGTGATCGCCTCATAGTTCTTAACGGCTGGTCTAAGACTTATGCAATGACCGGATGGCGCTTGGGTTATTCTATTTGGCCTGAAGAGTTATTCAATAAAGCGCGAAAGCTAGCAGTTAATGCATGGTCTTGCGTCAATGCCCCTGCGCAATATGCGGCACTTGAAGCCTTAACGGGTTCGCAGAAAGCTGTTGGCGAAATGGTCGACGCATTTGATGTACGGCGCACAGGTGTAGTCACCGAATTAAATGATATTCCAGGTGTTTCGTGTATTACTCCGAAAGGTGCGTTTTATGCTTTTCCAAATGTATCAAAAACGGGATGGCGGGCGAAAGATTTAGCACGTGAATTACTTGAGAAAACAGGTGTTGCGACCATCGGTGGGCCTGACTTTGGAACTCTGGGAGAGGGTTACATTAGGATCTCATATGCGAACAGCCAAGAAAATATTTCCCGAGCGATGGCTCGAATGAAAGAGTTTTTGATAACAACAAAGCCTCTAGTATAAAAATCGGTTTTATGGTTAAATTTTTAAGCATGATCATGCTATTTTACTACGGTAGTAAGCATCTTTTCATTTAGACGCTTGCTACCTAATCATTCTAATTTTCTTTTCTAGTTCTGTTCAATTAGGATGATACAAGAACCAACGAGAAAATTATATTTCTGATACCCCCGTTGTACATGTGAATATTGTAAAGGTTTTAGCCTGTCTAAAACAAGAACCTTTACAAGTCACCTAATGGCTAGTCGCCGAACCAATAGTTATCAATTGGTGTTACGACAGTGGTTGATGCTACATCTGCACCTGCTTCTTCACGGGCTTTTACAACATGGGGGCGCAGACCAAATGTTTGCATAAACGCTGGGTTTGGAACGTCCATGATTACGTAAACAGATGTCTCATCTGGAATGGTTGCAGCCCAAACAACTTTTGCTCTCTGTTCGCCGACTTCGTCCTGCATCGACTTTGCCACTTCTGTCCAGGTCTTAAAACCTTTTGAAATATTAACTATTACTAACATACTAGGAATTGGTTATCCGTTTACATTAAAATGTATTTACTCGGTTT
>JAPKEA010000272.1 GCA_028822275.1 Planktomarina sp.
GGCTCATTACACGAGCTAATAAATATATCTATTGCCGCTAAGCATTTAAGTTGTACGGCAGTTATCTGTCCTCCAGCAACTTTGGTCCTGGCTGCTGCGCAAACCCAAGATATAATTTCAGTTGGGGGACAGGACTGTCATGATAAAGCTGTCGGTCCTTATACTGGCGATATTTCTGCAGCTATGTTGGCCGATTCTGGCGCAAGATATGTTATTTTAGGTCACTCAGAACGCCGTGGCGAATATGGTGAAACTAACTCATTGGTAAAGCGTAAGGCCACAGTTGCACAAGCATCGGATTTAACCCCGATCATCTGTGTTGGCGAAACCTTAGATGAGCGTAAGGCAGGTCGCGCAATTGAAATTGTTTCACGCGATCTCACTGCATCTGTACCAGAGGTTTCGGACTTTATAGTAGCTTATGAACCCATCTGGGCCATTGGAACGGGCTTGATACCAAGCATCCATGAAATCACAGAGATCCATGATGCATTACGCAATTTACTAACAGAGCGCTTTGACATCGCGGGACAAAAAATATCTTTGCTGTATGGTGGCTCCGTGAAAAGTTCAAACGCAACAGAGATATTCGCTTGCATTAATGTCAACGGAGCCCTCGTTGGCGGCGCAAGCCTAACGGCCAGGGATTTCATCCCTATTATGCAATCCTTATCAAATAGTTAAAAAACTATATTCATCATAACCATTGAAACTACTAAGAATAAGACGGTCATGATAGAACCACATCTCATGAAATCAATCACTCGATAGCCCCCTGGCCCCATGATAAGAGCGTTGACCTGATGTGTTGGGATGAAAAATGAGTTCGAGGTTGAAATTGCAACCGTAAGTGCAAAAATAGCTGGGTTGCCACCAGCGGCAATCGCAATCGAGATGGCCAATGGAACCAACAACACCGTGGCCCCAACGTTTGACATGACTAATGTGAAGATCGTAGCCAAGATCGCAACGCATACCTGTAATGACCAAACCGGCCAACCATCCAATAGGATCAAGACCTGCTGCGCGATCCATGAGGCTGTTCCTGTGGCTTGAACTGCTATCCCTAAAGGAATGAGGCTCGCCAGAAGAAATACGGTATTCCACCCTATAGCTGCGTAAGCCTCATCGACAGACAAAACGCGCGTCACAATCATGCCGCTAGCCCCAGTCAGTAAGCAAAGTGAAAGCCTCACATCCGAGAATAAGATCATACCTATCGCAATCGCAAAGAACACCAAAGCCCATCCAACTTTTTGTGGCCGAACCTCTTCTCTCGGATATCCAGACGTAACGATAACATAGTCCCTATTTTCACTGAGGCGTGTCAGAGATACCCATTTAGTGTGAACGACCAGAGTATCTCCAGCTAGCAAGGGGACGTCCGTGAGTTGTGTCGCAGCATGCTCGGGGGTTTCAACATGACTTAATGTTTCTTCGCCTCGGTGTATTGCTAACAATGACAAGCCGTGGGCAGCACGGTAGCGCACTTCTCCTGGGGTTTTGCCAATAACCGATGAACCAGGCGGGACAACAATTTCAGCTACACCGGCTTGTGTAGTCGCAAAGTCATCTGAAAAGCTCTGAAGGCTTGGCAGGATCTCCAAGCCATAATCGTCTGTAAATTCTTGAACAATCCTTTTTAGACCTAAAATCGCTAATCTGCAGGGGGCTTCAATTTTTGTAGAAGCCATTGGCGCTACCGTGCGTTTACCGCGATAATCTGTACCTATTATATAAATATGATGAGCATCCATTACATTTGCCAGAGAATGACCAATCAAAATACTGCCCGCAGGTACGCTAATTTCAAAAATATCCGCTTTAAGTCCGTAAGTACTTTTAACAAAATTACGCATGGATTGCGCAGATACACCTGAATCGTTGCTTGCCTTATTAGGCAATACCCAACTACCAAATATTACAAAGTATAAAATACCAGTGATAACCAAACAAAAACCAATTGGTGTGACATCAAAAAGACCAAAAGGTTGCATCTGTTGCTCGTTAGGCAGTCCAGAGTTTGCGACTCCGATGAGATCGTTCAATAGAATAAGAGGAGAGGACCCAACCATGGTAATCGTTCCCCCCAAAATCGCACAAAAACCCATCGGCATCAGCAATCGGGACATAGGCAATTCTGTACGAACTGAAATTCGGCTCACCACCGGCAAAAACAACGCCGCGGCTCCAACATTTTGCATGAAAGACGAAATAACTCCAACCGAACCCGCAATAATAGGTATGATTTTTTTTTCTGTATTACCACCAACCTTTAATATATAACCAGCAATTATCGACATTAATCCAGTCTTATCAAGGCCCGCTCCAATTATCATAACCGCAATAATTGAAATCACCGCATTGGAAGCAAACCCATCAAACAAACGGGATGTATCTGCAAGATTGGAAAGGCCCGGGATTTGACTAAGAAGCCCGAGGGCTACCATAGTGATAATGGCCGTCAAATCGATACGAAATACCTCTGTCACGAACAACGTCACAGTAACTGCTAGCACTGCTAATACTACACTCATTTCAGTGTTCAGCGCTATCAATTCCATAGTTAAGTCCCTATTGGTCAAAAGGTTATCCCGGCGTGATGACCACAACCTTAGTTTTTCTATTAATTAATTCTGGCCCCATCATAGCATTCGGCAAAACTGTAGAAATCCAAGATGTTTAGTTTACACGTATAAGAAAAAAATTTAAATTGAAATATATGACTTAATATTGGCTCTTGTTAGAACATCATAAAATCAGGACTATTCGATTATGCATATATTTAATCAATCCATCCGTGATCAAAAGTTTGTCCAAGATCCCTACCCTTTCTACGATCGTGCGCGCGATTTGGCGGATGTTGTTTGGTGGGAAGATTTTAAGATGCCCGCCGCAATGAGTCATCGCGCAGTCCGTATGCTTTTGTCCAGTCGTGACTTAGGTCGTGAGCCTTTAAAAACGCCTGTTTGTCCAGCGCACATTGCCGAATGGCAAGCAAATGAAACAAACTCGATGTTGGAATTGGAACCCCCTCGTCACAACCGACTTCGTGGATTGGTTCTGCGAGCTTTTACCGGCCGTAAAGTTGCGGCGACCGAACCACAAACGACAGCATTATGTCACAGTTTAATAGATCAATTTCCATCTCAACCATTTAATATCTTAAATGCTTTTGCAAGACCCCTACCTGTGAATGTCATAGCCTCTCTTTTAGGAGTGCCTAATGATCGATGTGATGATCTTTTAATGTGGTCAAATGCAATGGTGGCCATGTACCAATCTGGACGTACCAAACAAACCGAAATTGAAGCAAACACGGCCACTATCGAGTTCACTGAGTTTTTGGAAAGCTATATTTCACATCGCCGTATGAATCCCAAAACCGACCTACTTTCAGATTTAATTGCAGCGGAAGAAGAAGGTGAAAAGCTTACTGGCGCTGAGCTAATATCTACATGTATCCTATTGCTGAATGCGGGTCATGAGGCCACAGTTCATACAATTGGAAATGCACTCAAGACTTTACTGCCTACACGCCATCGTGACGTAACCACAGATCTGATTGAAGAGGTTCTGCGTTTTGATCCTCCTCTGCATGTTTTCACCCGTTTTGCGTATAAGGACATAGATTGCTTCGGAACCAAGATTAAAAAGGGCCACGAAGTGGCCTGCGTTCTCGCAGCCGCAAACCGAGACCCCACGTTTGTAGAAAACGCCAATATCTTTGATCCCCTGCGCAAACTAAAGCAGCATCAATCTTTTGGTGCGGGAATTCACTTTTGTGTTGGTGCACCTCTCGCTCGATTGGAAATTTCAATTGGCTTAAAAACACTTTTTGAGCGTTGCCCAAATCTGCACATCGTAGAAACCCCCAAATACGCAGATAGCTATCATTTTCATGGCCTTAAAAATCTGCTATTGTCGGTCTAAAGCAGATGTCAGTCAATTTCGAGCTGCAGGTCGTCGCCAGGCTTTAATCTTTCCATACTCGGCAAAGCCGTGACACTAAAAACCCTCACCACTGAAATAACAGATTAGTAAAAAATCGCAGGCTTGAGCTTTGGGCACCACCGTTTTTTATGGAGCCGATATTACCAACCAAGCAATGGCCTCCAAAAAACTCTGACT
>JAPKEA010000273.1 GCA_028822275.1 Planktomarina sp.
CGCAAACCCGACACGTGTGATTGACGACAGCCAGTCTTCTAATTCACCATAAAACCTATTTTGACCTCGGCTAGAGAAAACCTCCAGCAGACCGACCAGAAGCGACCCAGCCAATCCCAAGAGAGATGATGCAAAGGCAATTCCCATACCGTTAAGCTGACCTTCAAGGCCTTTTTGCAGTCGTGAAAATGTGTCAACAACGCTTTCACCTTCAGCTGGGCTTAATGATTGGATTGTTTGCACTAAAGCTGGAACCGTAGTTGCCAGCCCATAGAATGTTCCCAGCAGACCCAAGAAAATGAGCATATTGGTAATGTAGCGTGTTAATTCGCGTTGTTCGTCAATGCGCATGGATATGCTATCAAGAATGGAACGAGACGCAGCGGATCCCAATTGTGTACGCGCACCACGCCCCCTCAATAGACCAGCTAATGGAGCCAAAAGCTGTGGAGGTTTTGAATTCTCATGCCCCGCACGTTGGGTAGTAAAGCCTTCAATCCATTGTACCGAATAAATCAACGACAAGGCTTGATTGAAGCAGGTCCCAACCCCTATAAAAAATACCATCAAGATAAAACCATTTAGGTAGGGGTTCGCCAGGAATGTTGGCCCAATGCTGGGAAAAGCGAGATAGCTGATCACCCCAACGCTGGTCACAATAATCAACATCGTGATGACTTGGCTAAAAGGCTGCGAGAACTGAGGGTTCTGGTCTCGGCTAAATTGATCCATGAGTGTGGCCTTGCCTACAATAATCTAAAATGAAACGTTAAAGTGAAATAGTTTCCAAGCCAAGGTGTTATGTTCCATAGCCCAATTTTGTTACCTCTTTTACTAACCAATCCAATTCAGGGTCCCCAATGCCAAGCGATTGAAGCAAATCAGCAGTATTAATTAGATATTCCCAGTTTGCACCTCGTCCACCAACCGCCTGAGCAATGATCTCAGCTTGATCGGTTAATTCAAGCTGGCAGTATTGAGGATGATTGCGGTCAACAACATACGTTACAGCTGGTACTAGGCGGCCATCAGATAGTTTTAGGTCTATCCATTTCTCAAGATACGCAGAGGATACCAACTCACGTTCGCGCAGCTCAGTCAAAACTTTCTCTGCTTCGTTATCAGACACCCGAAGTCCCATACCCATGCAATGGCTATCAACTGCCGACTCGTCCAATGCGAGCACAAGGCCTGGCTTTTTCTCGGTCCCTCTATGATGAATAGATAACATACAAAAACTGCGGGTATAGCCAGGAAGATCTGCTCGAACACTCTCAACAGGATTAAATTCAGGATTCCAAAGCAACGAACCGTATCCAAATACCCACATTTTTATTTCCTAATTTTTTAAAGACTGCCACTCAAACTGCTAGTTTTTTAATGTGCGATCTAAACAAGAAAGGCATGAATATGTAGGTTGACGATCCCCATATCAACATCAACAAACCCCAAGTATATAAATTATTTATTTTTTATTCGTCCAAAATCGGGAGCGTCAGTATCTTGTCCAGCCTCAATGATGCCACGTCGAATACTTCGAGTACGAGAAAAATAATCATGAAGTAAGTCGCCGTCTCCAGTCCTAATTGCACGCTGTAAGGCGAATAGCTCTTCAGTAAAACGGCCCAATATTTCAAGTGTGGCGTCTTTGTTGGACAAAAAGACATCGCGCCACATCGTAGGATCACTAGCCGCGATACGGGTAAAATCTCTGAAACCTGTGGCCGAAAAGTTAATAACCTCCGAGTTCGTTACTCGTTTCAAATCATCCGCAACGCCAACCATCGTATAAGCGATCAAATGTGGCGCATGACTGGTAACCGCCAGAACCAAATCGTGGTGATCAGGGTCCATTTCCTCAACTTTAGCTCCTAAAGACTTCCAAAAATTCGCCAAGTTTTGTGTTGCAATACTATTGGCTCCGTTCGGAGTTAAAAGGCACCATCTACTATCGAAAAGCTCAGCGAACCCTGACTTTGGACCGGAATGTTCCGTTCCAGCGAGAGGGTGGGCAGGTACAAAATGAATACCCTCAGGTACATGAGGTTGCACAAGATCAATTACAGATCTTTTGACTGAGCCCACATCACTTATGGTACAGCCAGGTTTCAAATACGGTGCGATATCTACCATAACCTGCCCCATGACACCCACCGGGACACATAAAACAACAAGGTCAGCATTGTGAACAGTTGACGCAAAATCATCATAAATTGTATCACACAGACCAATTTTTCGTGCTGTATCACGCGTTTCACTCGAACGCGCATAACCTGTCACATGCGCAGATGAACCCGCTCTCTTTATAGCCAAAGACATAGAGGATGCAATTAATCCTAAACCAATAAGGGCAATACGGTTATAGCTCATGTGCTACGCTCCAAAAATTCACGAATACCTGACACCACTCTAACACAACCCTTCATATCCGGCACGGTGATACGTAGAGCATTTGGCAGGCCATAACTCCCAACCCGCCGGACCAACACACCTTGCGTTTGCAGATAGATATCACAGTTTTCAGCCTGCAATCGATCCATAAATCGAGCCAAAATGAAATTTGCACCTGATGGATCGCAGTGCACTCCAATATCCGCAAGTGCCTCCCGCATCCAATTCCTACAGGTCTGATTTTCTATACGATGCGCACAAACAAAGGCATGATCGCCCACCGCCGCTTCACCTGCCGCAAGTGCAGTAGTTGATAAATTAAAAGGACCGCGAACACGGTTCAAAACATCAATGATATGCTGTGGCCCGTAGCCCCAACCTACGCGCAGGCCTCCGAGGCCATACATCTTTGACAAGGTTCTCAACATCACAACATTCTCATGCTGGGACACAAAACTAGCACCACCATCCCAGCCTTCGATGTAATCCGCGTATGCTCCATCTAAAACAATCAGGACATCTTTCGGAGTGCCCACGATCAATCTGGCTATATCCTCATCAGGGATCAACGTCCCCGTTGGGTTGCCAGGGTTAGCGACAAAAATAATACCAGTACGTGGGCTTATACCGGCAAGGATTTCATCTACATCGACGTATCTGTTCCGTTCAGGAACCTCAACAATTGTTGCACCAGCGGCCATTGCATAAAGCTTATACATTAAAAAACCATGGGACGTGTGAATAACCTCAATCCCAGGACCACTAAAGGATTGGCACAAAAAACTTATCAGCTCATCCGAGCCACAACCACAAATGAGCTGTGACACTTTTAGTCCATGTAAGTCTGCAAGGGCGTTGCGTAGGCCAATATGATCCGAATCAGGATATCTGTGCAGGGTTTCTGCCGATTGAGCCACCGCCTTTTGGGCTGCTAGTGGCGGGCCATTTGGGTTTTCATTTGAAGACAACTTAAGGATATTTTGCACACCGTCCACCGACGATATACCACCCACGTAAAGCTCAATTTCCAAAATTCCGGGTTGAGGTTTAGGTTGTATCATAAAAGATCCCTTCACAGTTTATTCTAACAGGAAAACAACAAAAAAAAAGCCGCGTCGGTTACCCGTCGCGGCCTAGGAATTTAATTTGCAAGGATTAGTTCTTCGCGTAGAATTCAACCACAAGGTTCGGTTCCATGATTACCGGATAAGGTACATCGCCCAAACTAGGAGTCCGAACAAATGTTGCAACCATTTTTGAATGGTCAGCGTCCATGTAGTCAGGAACGTCACGCTCCGCTAATTGTGTGGCTTCGAGTAAAACAGCCATTTGTTTGGACCGGTCGCGCACCTCGATCACGTCGCCCTCAGAAACTAGGTAGGAAGCAATATTAACTTTCTTACCGTTAACCTTAACGTGCCCATGATTAACGAACTGACGTGCTGCAAAAATTGTTGCTACAAATTTGGCCCGGTACACGACAGCGTCTAACCGACGCTCGAGTAAACCAACCAAGTTTTCGCCAGTATCGCCCTTAACACGTTCGGCTTCCGCATAGATGCGACGAAATTGTTTCTCGGTCAGATCACCATAGTAACCTTTCAGCTTTTGCTTAGCGCGCAGCTGAATACCGAAATCCGACAATTTACCTTTACGGCGTTGACCGTGCTGGCCTGGGCCATATTCACGACGGTTCACTGGTGATTTTGGACGACCCCAGATATTTTCGCCCATCCGA
>JAPKEA010000274.1 GCA_028822275.1 Planktomarina sp.
AAGAATTTCTGTCTACGATTGAACCCATTGGCATGATGCGCTTTTGGTCCTAGCGTTAGTCGATTAGGAGGCAAAAATGCAAAGATGTGGATGGGTTGGTCTCGAACCCATATATGTTGCTTATCATGATGAAGAGTGGGGGGTGCCGGAATATGATAGTAGGGCACTGTGGGAGAAACTTATTCTTGATGGATTTCAAGCTGGCCTAAGTTGGATTATGATTTTAAAAAAACGGGATGCCTTCCGGAAAGCCTTTGCGAACTTTGATCCTGAAATTATTGCAACCTGGGGACCTAAAGAGGTTGCAGCCTTGCTACAAAATTCTGGTATAGTTAGGCACAGAGGTAAAATTCAAGCAGCAATTGGTAACGCTCAGGCCTACCTTGAATTGCAAGAGGAGATACCGTTTTCAGAGCGGATCTGGGCCTATACGGGCGGTGTACCGTTAGTGGGCTCATACAGATCACAGGCTGATGTGCCTAAAAATTCAGATCTTAGTGCTCAAATATCCAAAGATTTGAACAAAGCCGGGTTTAAATTTTGTGGACCAACCATCATATACGCCTGGATGGAGGCCTGTGGGCTGATTAACAACCACATTATTAGTTGTGAACGGTTTGAAGCTGTAAAAAAGTTCGAGCGGATCTAATTAATTTTACGGGGCAGCAATCAAAGCTCGCATAATTGCTAAAGCGCTCTGGCTATGCCAATTTGCATCTCCGCGCAAGCGAGCGATTTCAGCACCATCGCGATTAATCACAATAGTTGCTGGTAGGCCTAAAATACCCATTTTTCGAGCGAACACTTGCTTTGGATCACGGTATAGGGGCAGGTTTGTAACACCAATATCCTTAAAAAAAATCTGCCATCTCGGCTGGTTCATTGCGGCCCGTGGCAATAGTGACTACTTCAAAATCAATACCGCCGAGTTCAGCCTGTAAAGCAGAGAGCTCAGGCATTTCTTTTCGGCAAGGCGCGCACCAAGTGGCCCAGAAATTAAGAACAACAATTTTACCTTTGTAGGCGTCCATTGTGATTTCTATTCCGTCAGGCGTTAGAAATTCTACAAATGGTATTTCTTTGGGCATTGGGCTGAATTGTAGTTTGCGCATATCGCCTACGCGTAAACCTTGGAGATTAATTGTCTCTGCGTTTGCAGTAATGGCGATGGCCGTATAAAGAATAGCTGCAAGTATCAAGCGCATAATAAACTCCCAAAGGTGTCATTCATGACCAAATCCCAAAATCAAATGTGGGGCGGACGTTTCACCGCTGGACCAGACGCAATAATGGAGGCCATCAACGCCTCGATTGAGTTTGATCAACGGATAGCCGCTCAAGATATTCAAGGCAGCCGCGCCCACGCCGCAATGTTGGGTGCGGTCGGTATTATCTCAGATAGTGATAGTAATGCCATTCGGGAAGGTCTTCTCACAATCTTATCCGAAATTGAAACAGGAAATTTTCCATTTCAAGTGGCATTAGAAGACATTCACATGAATATTGAATCTCGGCTGAAAGACTTGATAGGTGAGCCCGCGGGCCGCCTGCACACTGGCCGTAGTAGAAACGACCAAGTTGCCACAGATTTTAAACTTTGGGTACGTGATCAGATGGATGCGACAATAAAGGGCATAGAGGCCTTAATGAATGCGTTGTTGCAGCAAGCCAAAGCAGGAGCAGATTGGGTGATGCCAGGTTTCACGCATTTGCAAACAGCTCAACCCGTGACTTGGGGGCATCATATGATGGCATATGTTGAAATGCTCGCTCGGGATAAGTCCCGTTTTGAAGATGCACGCCGCCGGATGAATGAAAGCCCGCTTGGGGCTGCCGCTTTAGCTGGTACATCTTTTCCGATTGATCGAGAAATGACTGCCAATGCATTAGGCTTTGATCGGCCAAGCGCAAACTCTCTCGATGCAGTATCTGACCGTGATTTTGCTTTGGAATTTCTTGGTGTGGCTAGTATTTGTGCAATGCATCTAAGTCGCTTGTCAGAAGAGCTCGTGATTTGGTCTTCATCTCAGTTCCAGTTTGTCAGTTTGTCTGATCGTTTCTCGACAGGCTCTAGTATTATGCCACAAAAGAAAAACCCTGATGCAGCCGAACTCATCCGTGCAAAAATTGGTCGAATTTTTGGTGCCAATGTAGCTCTAATGATGGTGATGAAGGGCTTACCGTTGGCCTATTCAAAGGATATGCAGGAAGATAAAGAGCAAGTTTTTGATGCCGCGGATAGCCTTATGCTAGCCCTCGCTGCGATGACGGGGATGGTTAGCGATATGACCGCGAACCGGGATAACCTCCGTGCAGCCGCAACCTCAGGGTTTTCGACTGCGACTGATTTAGCTGACTGGTTAGTTCGTGCTTTAGGCATGCCGTTTCGCGAAGCGCATCACGTCACTGGTAGCTTGGTGGCAATGGCTGAAGCTCAGGGATGTGACTTGCGTGATTTGACCGTAGAACAAATGCAATCTGTACATCAAGCAATCACACGGGCTGTCTTTGAAGTGCTTAGTGTCGAGAGCTCTGTTGCATCGCGAAGATCTTACGGTGGCACTGCCCCCGAGCAGGTTTGGGTGCAAATCGCTCGCTGGGAGGAATTTTTATCATGAGATGGTATTCACTTTTTTCGCTGATATTTCTAATTTCTTGTGGAGCCAATGGTGCACCAATAGCACCAGACTCCGATAGTAGTTCAGTAATGCCAGCCGTTATAGCTGAAAAATAGAAGGGATAGCTTATGCGGTTTGTTTTTCTTGCCTTAGCGATTTGGGGAACTGTTCACCCAATGTGGTATTTTATTTCATGGTTCCAAGCTGAGGGTGTTAGCCCTAGTCTTATGGTAAATGCGTGGCATGCAAATTCTGCAAGCACTGGGCTCGTATGGGATCTAACCGTGGCCGCGTGTGCTTTAACGGTTTGGATCCTCTCGGACGTCTTACGTAACGGAAAATATTGGCACCTAGTGGCGGTCGTGGCCACGTTTGGGATCGGGGTAAGCTGTGGATTGCCTTTGTATTTGTTCCTTCGATCAGCACCAAAAGCATAGGTTGCGACGTCTTCAGCCAAGATATGCCATCACGTGGTATATTTTTAGTTGCACAGTTTTTTTGTGATTGGTGGCAATTAAAAGATTTATGTAAAACCATTGTGAGATTTTTCGAACATGATATTCGACACATGAAATAGAGGGCATCAGTAATGGATCATTTCACATATCGAATCGGAGAGTTATGCGCTGAGACTGTGCCGGTATCTAAAATTGCAGCCTATGTGGGCACGCCGTTTTACCTTTATTCCTCCGCAACGTTGCTCCGTCATTTTAAATTGTTAGATGATGCCCTTGAAGGTATGGAACATCTTGTATGCTATGCAATGAAGGCGGCCTCAAACCAGGCTATTCTAAAACTACTCAGTGATGTGGGCGCCGGCATGGATGTTGTTTCGGGAGGCGAATATAAGCGGGCGCGGGCTGCTGGCGTACCTGGTGAGCGCATTGTCTTTTCAGGTGTTGGCAAAACACGTGCAGAAATGGAAATGGCACTAACTGGGGGTATTCGACAATTCAATGTCGAGAGTGAACCTGAAATGAAAATGCTTTCAACCGTGGCGACTGCTCTGGATGTGATCGCTCCAATTACTATGCGAGTGAATCCAGATGTCGATGCAAAGACGCATGCTAAAATTTCGACTGGAAAAAAAGAAGATAAATTTGGCATTCCAATTTCCCGGGCACGCGAAGTTTACGCCATGGCAGCGGCACTTCCTGGAATTAAGATTATCGGTATCGATGTTCATATAGGATCACAACTCACACAACTCGAACCCTTTGGTCATGCTTTTGAAAAAGTGGCTGAATTAACGGAGGTTTTGCGGAGTGACGGTCATGAGATCACTCGTTTAGATTTAGGAGGGGGTCTGGGTATTCCCTACGAGAATAGCAATGTTAGGCCTCCATCCCCTGCTGAATATGGCGCTCTTATCCGTGAAAAAGTGGGGCATCTTGGCTGTGAAATCGAAATTGAACCAGGGCGTTTTATTGCTGGTAATGCAGGTATTTTGGTCAGTAAGGTTTTGTACATCAAACAAGGTGAAGAGCGCGATTTT
>JAPKEA010000275.1 GCA_028822275.1 Planktomarina sp.
TTTATTTCAATTAGAAGATACTAATAGTGCAATAGAGGTCTTATCTCAATTGGCGCAGAGCTTTCCTAACGTACGTGACGTCCAAGAATCTTTAGGTAATGCAAGGCGGCAGAACGGGGAATATGCAGAAGCACTGACTGCTTATAATGCCGCTATTTCCTTGATAGATATACCCAAACGTCAAGATTGGTATACTTATTATGTGCGAGCGATCGCGCATGAGCGCAGTGGTAATTGGCCTGCAGCAGAGCGAGACTTTCAAGGGGCGTTGGCCCTTTCATCTAATCAATTTCAAGTCTTAAACTATCTGGGGTATTCTTTGGTCGAACGCGGGGAACGTTTGGATGAAGCGCTTTCCATGATTTCACGTGCAGCTATTGAGAAACCAGATTCAGGTTATATTATAGATAGCCTTGGGTGGGTGCAATTTCGCCTAGGTCAGTACAGTGACGCAGTTATAAATATGGAGCGTGCAACTGAATTGATGGCGACAGACCCAATTGTGAACGATCATCTTGGTGATGCGTATTGGGCCGTTGGGCGAAAAGTTGAAGCTCGCTTTCAATGGCGACGATCTTTGAGCTTTATCACATCGAAAACCGATCTCAATGATATCGATCCGGGACGTATTGAACGAAAGTTGGATGTTGGGTTGGACCAAGTTCTTATGGATGAGGGATCGGCGCCGTTGATAAACTCTGATGGTGATTAGGCAGTCTGCACCCGCCAAAATAAACCTTTGTTTGCATGTGGTGGGGCAGAGGGCGACAGACGGATTGCATCTTCTCGAGAGTTTGGTGGTGTTCCTGGATGTTGGTGAATGGGTTGAGGTGCGTAAGGCCTCGAAGACAACCCTTAAGATTGTTGGACCTCAAGCAACCTTCTTGTCTGCTCAAGACGATAATCTCATATTACGCGCAGCTGCATTATTTCCAACTGAATGCACAACCGAAATTATCCTTCATAAAACTATGCCAATATTCTCTGGTATTGGTGGTGGTAGCGCTGATGCTGCGGCCACCCTTCGAGGAATGGCTAAGCTTTGGAGTTTGGACTTACCATCTATCACCGCGCAGCTGTCTCTGGGTGCGGATGTGCCGGTTTGTATTGCGTGCGGATCAGTCTGGATGACTGGTGTTGGTGAAGTTATACAACCAGTTGTACAATTTCCTGAGTTGTATGCGGTATTGGTTAATCCGGGAGTTCAAGTTTCAACTGCTCGAACGTTTGATAATTTATCACATAAAAAAAATAAACCAATTTTGTATTATCCATCGTCACATTCAAAATGGTATGAGTGGTTGCCCGTGCAGCGCAATGATTTGCAGAAGCTTGCGATCGCACAGGTGGCCTCCATTGAAGACGTTTTGCAAAGATTAAAATCCTTTGAACCTTTAGCCGCTAGAATGTCAGGATCTGGGGCGACTTGTTTTGCTCTGTTTGAAAGTGCAGATATCGCGCACGCTTGCAGAGATTGTATAACTACAATTCAACCAGCGTGGTGGGTTCATGTAGGAGCTATTGAGCATTAAGCGTTAGCTTAGGCGGGCAACAACATAATCTGCTAAATCAGTTAACATGTCACGGATATCACTTGGCGGAAGCGGCTCAAGGGCTTGTTTTGCTCGATTTGACCAATCTATTGCTTGTAAACGTGTTATCTCCAAAGTTCCATGCCGTCTCATGATCTCAAGTGCTTGATCTAAGTCATTACCGGCCTGCTCACCTTTGGTGATGCAACGATGCCAGAAAACCTTTTCGGCTTCGTCTGCCACCGTAATAGCCTTTATAACAGGCAGAGTGAGTTTACGCTCCCGGAAGTCATCACCAAGATTTTTACCGGTGGCGTCTGTGCCGGAGTAATCTAATAAATCGTCAACAATCTGAAAGGATATTCCTAAAGCATCGCCATAATTGTGCAAAGCTTGAACCGTTGTTGCTTCCTGGCCTGCTATCACAGCGCCGACCTCTGTTGCTGCTGAAAATAGTGCAGCTGTTTTGCCGCGAATAACTTTGAAATAAGTCTCTTCGGTTGTGGTAAGATCTTGGGCTGTTGATAATTGAAGAACTTCCCCTTCAGCAATTGTGGCAGATGCATTTGCTAAAATGTCCAAAACCCTTAGGTTGCCGGTCTCGACCATCAGCTGAAAAGAGCGTGAAAACAAATAATCACCCACAAGTACACTTGACTGGTTGTCCCAAAGCAAATTTGCTGTAGGTCTGCCACGTCTTTGTGCGCTTTCATCTACAACATCGTCATGCAATAGCGTCGCGGTATGAATAAACTCAACTGTTGCTGCGAGATGAATGTGGTAGGGTCCATCATAGCTACAAATACGAGCAGCTGCGAGCGTCAGCATTGGGCGCAGGCGTTTGCCTCCCGCATCGACTAAGTGCGCCGTAACTTCGGGAATACGTGGGGCATACTCTGATGCCATTTTTAAGGTAATGAGGTCATTTACCTGGGCCATCTCTGTGGCTAAAGCCTTTGCGAGACGGTCATGTGGTTTTGTTGTGACGTGATCCAAACTCATACCTGATTTGCCTTAATTACCTCGACAACCATAAGGCTCCACGCCTATGTTTGCTACATGAAAGAACTACTTCGCACCACAGACCCGACTGTAATCTCGTTTGCTAAGATGCTGTTGCAGGGACAAGACATAACCTGCTTCGAATTTGACGTAAATAGCAGCATCCTAGAAGGTAGCATTGGCATATTGCCGCGCCGCTTGATGGTTTTAGATGGGGATCATTTTGCTGCGAAGTCTGTCATGCAGGATAATAAAATAGATTTGGGGTAATAGTGGCCGTAACTCAGGATGGCTTTTTAGGGGGAAGGTTGCAGATTGGCCAGCCAAATCCAGGTTATAGAGCAGGGATTGACCCGGTTCTTTTGGCAGCTGCATGCCCTGCACAGCCAGGTGAAGATGTTCTTGAACTCGGATGTGGGGTGGGTGTGGCCAGCTTATGCCTCGGTGCTCGGGTGCAAAAATTGACGCTACACGGTGTTGAAATCCTGCCAGAATACGTCAATTTGGCACGTATTAACGCAACCCAGAATAATTTAGAATTCGAAGTTGAAATAGGTGATGTTTCAGCCCGGCCGATGGCATTTTACGATCGACAGTTTCATCAAGTCATTATGAATCCACCATACTTTTCCAGTTCGTCTTCTACAGCATCACCAGATCCAGGCCGTGCCTCGGGGCGCTCTGAGAGAGTTGATCTTGAAGCTTGGGTCGATATGGCTTCACGCCGACTGCGACCAAGAGGTTATGTTACGATCATCCAGCGTGTTGAGCGATTACCTGATATATTGCGATCTTTGAACGGTAAGTTGGGATCAATCGTTGTGCAGCCTCTAAGCCCTCGCGTAGGTCGTGCACCACATTTGATTCTGGTGCGGGCGCGTAAATCTGGGAGGGCGGCGTTTAAGCTTTGCGCTGTAAAGTTACTCCATGCTGGGCACCAACATATTACGGATAAGCCTGATTATTCGAATGAGATATTTGAAATTTTGAGAAATGGTGCCGCGTTTGAGTGGGGTACTTGATTAATGAGCAATGTTTTGCCGAGAAACTGTTTATCTAAGTTGTGCAATAACTTCCTGATGACAGGTTAACTTTTTTGTGTTGGAATCTACTTATTGGCAAACAAGAGAGGCGGAACTATGAATGTAAATTCCAGAATCACTGAGCTAAAACGTAAGCATGTAACAATTTCCCATGCTGTTGAGCTTGCCCAAAAATCTCCA
Organism: Planktomarina sp.; assembly: GCA_028822275.1. Taxonomy (GTDB): domain Bacteria; phylum Pseudomonadota; class Alphaproteobacteria; order Rhodobacterales; family Rhodobacteraceae; genus Planktomarina. The sequence goes on from JAPKEA010000275.1 coordinate 3,758, forward strand.
TCGTCTGATTATTTGCAAGTAGCAGAGATGAAGCGTAAAAAATTGCGTCTTAAAGAAGAGATTACGCGATTAACTGGGTAATAGATTTAGTTACTCAAAAACGGCTGCTTAGTGCAGCCGTCCTATTACTTTTTATATCAATATCAATATCAATATCTAAGATTTAAGAAGCCATGTATTGGCCGCCGTTAGCTGTTAAAGTGGCGCCTGTAATAAGATCCGCATCGTCTGATGCTAGAAATACGACGCAACAAGCTATCTCCGTTGCTTCCCCCAAGCGGCCTACTGGGATTTGAGTAAAAATGGTTTCACGCACTTTTCAGATACTGCCATAACCATCTCTGT
>JAPKEA010000276.1 GCA_028822275.1 Planktomarina sp.
TGCGCTATTCCTCGATCTGCACAACTCGCTTAAGCAACTGGGCCACTGTATTTGGCTATCATAATAAACTTCATTTATCTTAAATCTTATGAATTTTTACTGACCTTTACCTCGTTAGAAGTCGTGAATTTTTGTACTGTTGTGTGCGTCTGTCTTATACGAGAAAATGCGTGCATCGTTTGAAGAAGTGGCTAAACCGGGATGCATCCAAAACCCAAGATCGACCGCGCTGAAGCCGCCAAAGATCCCTTGGGCGCGCCATTTATGGGTCTGCTAACTGCGTGTTTACTTGACCCTCCTTGATAAACTTCTCACTATCGAAATCACCTAACACAGGTGTACATCGTCGAACAATTAGTGAACCAGCACACATCAAAGTTTGGGTGGTCGCACGGGGGATAAATCTTGGATTACATACACGTATATATTTTGCAGATTTCGATAATGAAGGTGATATTGTGTTAAATTCAATCTTATGGCTGCACGAGCCACGACTTTGGTGGCCAAAAAAACAGATAACGGCTATAATTTTGATATTTGGATTCAAGGTGAAAAAGAGACGGTATTCTTAAATGTCTGATATTGAGGGGAAACCATGTATTCTATGTTGTGCCATTACTGGGTCGTTGCCTCGCAAGGCTGATAATCTGGCTGTCCCAATTTCGATAGCTGAGCAAGTAGAAAGTAGCCTTGCGGCGGTTGAGGCAGGCGCATCTATCATCCACGCGCATGTGCGTAACGAAGATGAAACGCCCAGCAGTGACCCTGATAAGTTTGCACGTTTAAAAGAAGAATTACGTCGTCACTGCCCAGATGTGGTTATTCAGTTTTCAACGGGTGGTAGATCAGGCGCAGATCAAGAGCGCGGTGGAATGTTGTCTTTACGACCTGATATGGCCTCTCTTTCAGTTGGGTCAAATAACTTCCCAAATCGGGTGTATGAAAACCCACCAGCACTTGTTGATTGGCTTGCAAGCGAGATGCGTACCTATGGGGTAACGCCTGAAGTTGAAGCCTTTGACCTCTCACACATTTTGCAGGCAATCACTATGCATAAAGCTGGGTTCCTGTATGGCTTACTTTATATCCAATTTGTTATGGGCGTAAAAAATGCAATGCCGGCTGATAAAACAGTTTTTGATTTTTATGTCCAACAGATGCATGAACGTGCCCCTAACGCGGAGTGGTGTGCCGCTGGGATTGGAGCGCAGCAAATCGTTGTGAATGAATGGGCAATTGCTGCGGGTGGTCATACACGTGCAGGTCTGGAAGACAATGTTCGGTTAGATAAAAATACTAAGGCACCATCAAATGCGGCGCTCATTGCACGCGCAGCGGCTCTATGTGAAGTTTATGAACGGCCGGTAGCAACGCCTCAGCAAACTCGTGAAATATTGGGCCTTTGTGAAGCATGAGCGAGGTATTTCGACATCCTTGGTTATCAGGCGCTTTTGGCGATGCTGAGGTGTCATCTTATTTGACGCCTGAAGTGCAATTATCGAATTTGCTGCGTATTGAAGCGGCACAAAGTCGTATATTAGGCAACGAGGATGCGGTAAAAGCTATTAAAAACGCAAAGATAAAACCCTCTGACCCTGAAAGCCCAATCTGACTAGGCGTTGCATTGTGACATTCACCGGGGTTTAACCAGCCAGAATGTTATTGATACCGCCTTGGCTCTATCGTTAAAGGCAATCTTTTCGATCTTTGAAACGCGAATAAAAGAGGTCCTAAATGCATTGAAATTACTGAGTGTGGCTCAGGGTACAAATCCTTTGATGGGGCGCACGCGCATGCAAGCGGCTTTGCCGATTACAGTTGCGGACCGCGTAGCTACTTGGGCTTTACCTGTGGAAAATCATCTGGTGCGTCTTGTGGAGTTAACGCCAAGAGTTTTGCAGCTTCAATGTGGTGGGCCGGTTGGCCTGACGAAGGGCCCTGAATTGGCAGAAAAACTTAATTTGCAGGTACCTTTAAAAAGTTGGCATACAATGAGTGACGGCCTAGGTGAGCTGGCAAGTTGGCTGTCTTTGGTGTCTGGGTCGCTTGGTAAAATAGGTATGGATGTTTCACTTATGGCGCAGCAGGGCGTTGATAAAATAAATTTAGAAGGAGGTGGAAGCTCCTCTTCGATGCCGCACAAACAATACTCGATTTTAGCCGAGATACTTGTTACATTACCACGGTTCAACGCAATACAGGTGAGTGGGTCCACCACGCGCTCTTGCATGAACGAGAGCGTTCAGGGGCTGCTTGGGCACTAGAATGGATGATTTACCTGGGATGCTTCAGCCAACGGGACGATCACTGAGTGCGGGCTCAACGCTGATTGGACAGATCACTAGTATCGGATCTAAACTCTAACTGAACTAAATCAGGAGCGGGAAGGTATGTTAAACAGTAATTCGCAGACTGGTAAGAAGTTTCGTTTTCAAACCGACTGTGGCACTGTAGTGAACGCACGGATTGGCTTGACAGTGTTGCAGACAGATCAAACTCTTGAGGCAGAGATGGCGCAATTTACCACCATTGACGGTGTAGCACTTTATCATGCTAGGCTGCGTAATCATGAAATTGGAACGCCACAGTCTCTTGCTAAAATGGAAACTGAATTACCTGGAGCTGCTGAATTGCTGGCACCTTCTTTAAATCTGTAATCTATTGGATACGGGTGTACTTCTGGCTCCACGATGATTGGAGAAAAAGAGTAGTCCAAATTTTGGAACAGGTTCATCCAGGTGTTCCTAGCTCCAATCCCTTAACTGCTGCAAAGGCGGCTTTCGCTGCTTTGAAAGTGGGCAGAATTGGGCTTTTAACGCCCTACACACCTGACGTGACGCGAGCGATGCAGCTTAATTTTGTAAATTCTGGGTTTGAAATTCCTTTGGTTGGGTCCTTTTATGAGGATAACGACCTTAATGTTGGAAAAATTTCAGAAGATCCTATTCTTGATACTGCCATTTCTATGGGAAAAAATTCCCAATGTGTGGGTGTATTCATATCATGTACAGGCCTTCGCTCTGCACGAGTTATAGAAAATGCAGAAGTTGCAATTGGCTAACCTGTGACGGCTAGCAATCATGCTTTGGCGTGGTATTTGCTGAGGCTAGTGGGGGTCAAAAATAAGTTAGAAGGCTATGGGACTTTGCTCTCGGAGTGTTAATCAAAACTTGAGTGATTTCGCCTTCGATAAAACTGATATAGGGACGACAATCATATGTTGATTTTCATTTCATAGACCGTACCATTCCCTGGTCGGTTGAGTTTAGAAATCTGGAAAGCCCTTATGTCTCAAGATCCACTTTTGCAGCCATTTCAGCTAAAACATCTCACTTTAAAAAATAGGATAATGACTACAAGTCATGAACCGGCCTATCCAGAAGACGGGATGCCAAAAGAAAGGTACCGCGCTTATCATGAAGAGCGAGCGAAGGGTGGTATTGCATTGTCGATGACAGCTGGTTCTGCGGCTGTGGCCAAAGATAGTCCGCCCGTATTCAATAATATTTTAGCGTATAAAGATGAAGTTGTTCCCTACATCCAAGACTTAACAGATAGTTGTCATGAACACGGCTGTGCGGTGATGATACAGTTGACGCACCTTGGACGCCGCACCACCTGGAATAAGGGGGATTGGCTTCCCTCAGTATCTTCAAGCAAACACCGAGAACCTGCACACCGAGCGTTTCCAAAACTGATCGAGGACTGGGATATTGAGCGGATCATAAATGATTTCGCAGATGCGGCGCAAAGGATGCAAGCTGGTGGCATGGACGGTATTGAGCTGCAAGTCTACGGCCACCTACTAGACCTTACGGCGCTGATACCCTCGAGAACCGTCTTCGTTTCCCATTGGAGGTGTTAGGAGCTATTCGAAAACGTGTAGGTAAAAAATTCATAGTAGGCTTTCGTTATACGGCGGATGAAATGCAAAAGGGTGGCATCACTGAGGAAGATGGTATTGAAATCACAAAGCGTTTGGAAATTGATGGAAAACTTGATTTTCTCAACGTGGTGCGAGGACGTATACAGGCTGACCCTGCAATGACTGAGGCTATTCCTGTACAAGGGATGCCAAGTGGACATCAAAT
>JAPKEA010000277.1 GCA_028822275.1 Planktomarina sp.
ATCAATGGGCAAACCAGCATGGATATGCTCCAAAAGTAAAAGATGAAGCCATTAGCTTTTTGCTCAACCATTTTTGCAAACGGTTTCCTTATTTTGAGACCATTTATTTACAGAGGCTAAAACTTTGGTGTGGTAATGTTCTTCATGGCAGAAACGGCTATAAGCAATGGACCCGCAAAACTCTCAAAACTAAGATTGGCTGGGCTAATAAATTATGGGCCTATTGCGAAAACCTTTCAATCACGATGGTGCCAAACATAGCGGTTGCAACAGATGTTATGCCCGTGGCTTCACGCACAAAATCTTCAAGAAAGAAAAGAAATGCATCCTATAACTCATTAAGCACACAACAGTGTTTACAGGCCTTAGATGCTGCAAAAGCAACTGATGATCAACAGTTGGAAGACCTGATCCTGCTGGCGATGTATACCGGCTGTCGTCTCAGTGAGTTGACCCATATGAAAGTGGAACAGGTATCAAAGGATCGCTTTACTATTGAGGATTCAAAACGGATGCTGGAGAACGCGAAATTCCCATCCATACAGACATTCAACAAGTGGTAGAGAGAATGGTTCAAACCAGTACTGATGGGTTTTTGATTTTAGGGCTATCCGACAACAACAAATACAAAAGTCGTTCTAAAGGTATATCCCACAGGTTTATGCGTATCAAAAATAAGATAGGTTTTGAAAAGAAAATTGAAGTCTTTCACAGTTTCTGGGCAACTTTGTCAGAACTAATGGAAAATGCTGGCGTTTCAGAAAACTTTACTGCGAGGATTGTGGGTCACAAGCTTGAGACCATGACTTATGGTCATTATTCAGGCGGCATCCATTTTAAAAAAGCAGTCGAGGCTATGGCAAAAGTCAAATATAAAAGGGCAGCATAATGACTGAAAAGGATCAGTTGGAACTGTTGACCAAGCAGGTTGCCGCCTTGATCAAGGAAGTTAAAACAATGTCTGAGGCATTAACCAAGCTGACTGCATAACCAGAAATCCCACGGCCGGCGTCGTTGGACCGTTTTAACAAGCAGAAGAGCAAGCGAGAGCAGTTGTATGAAAATGGCCTCAGAGAAATAGAATATCTGACCCAACAGAAATTTGGCGACCGCTTCGTCAGAATATTGCAGGAACTGCTAAGAAACGGAACGACGTATTAACTTTTTATCGACGAGCATAGCGCCAGATACTTTTTCGATTTTCACTGTCTCGTAAAATTTCGATCTCATCCATCGACAAAGAATACGGATCGTAATCAAGCCGCTGTTCAAGCACCATCACACCCCAAACCCGGTCAATAATCTCATCATCAGTCATTTTAAAATCCCCGCATGTGTCTTATTGAGTCTAACGACGTGCAAAAAATTTATTTAACAGGTAGATTAAACCACTATTGGCATCCCTATCCTCATTAGAACATGACAGGACTAGCAACCATAACAAATAACCACATTAGCTTTGAATGCATATGCGGCCATACCTCTCTGGTGCCGATCACAGCCTTTATTGAGAAATTTGGGCGGGAAGCGGAACTTAATGATGTTGTGGCCAAAGCCCGTTGCAGCTACCGTGGGGTGGGATAAAGGACCAAGCTGAAAGTAGGATCGGTTTTGTTGGCGGATCTGGTCAAGTTATGCTTGGGACAGCCACCAGACAGGAAACTAAAGAGGAGAGTTATGCCCCCCCCCACTCAGCCGACATTAGAATATGAATAAAAAACCCATTTTTTTGCAACATATTACAATTAAAGATAATAAAATCTCTTAAAACCAAATAGTTATATTTACGCCTATTTTTTAAGCAAACACTTATACCTGTTAAATGATAACATAAAATTAGGAATTTGACGAAATTATGTACCGACATATCCACAGATTCTGTGGACCTTTTAAAACTTGCTGCCGAGGCAGTTTCAGCGCGGGGCTGGTCAGAATAAATATCAATTATTTATGGATTGCATCACTTGGCGTATAGCTTTCTGCCACCAGATTGACGATCTCAATTGCAGTCGCCGGCACGTCAGCAATAGCCGGAAGGGTCGATCGAAAGGACCAAACACCTGCCTCCTCTAAATCAAGCAGGGTCAATCACGAGTGACCACACGCCTGCCTAACTTAAAGTCTATTGCATGGTCGATCGAAAGGACCAAACGATCTGCTGTTTCGACGCTCGTTTTGTCCGAGACGCCACGATAGACCGCAAGCCATTTATGTAATTCTGGAGTGACCTCATAACGATAACCTCTCTGGATCAACCACTCATGCATACCCATCAACCCCAGCCCAAGCCGGCGATTTTTCTCACGGGTGTCGTAAACTTTTTTGTAAGGCAGTTTTGCTTTCAGGGTCCCACAAATTAAAAGCTTGGTAGCCAGTTCGACCACCTCTGCCATTTCTCTGATGTCTTCAATCCGCCCCATATTGATGGAATCAAGGTTGCACACGTCGCTGTCATCAGCCGATGTGACCTCCGTGCAAGCGTTGCGTAACGTCTCGTTTTCCAGATCGAAGAAGTTGAATGAGAAACCGGGTTCAGCCGATTGCATTGCCTGACGCACATTCTGCAAGAAAACGTCACCAACTTCGCCAGTATCATAGTAGTGCATCAGCCAGTCGGTGTCGTAGTTCACTGAGATGTTGGTCATGTCCAACGGCGCAGGAAAGTTGAAATCATCAACCTTGATGTCCCACAGCGATTTGCCCGTGTTGCCAACTGGCATATGCTGCCAACCTTTCGCTTTTAGGAACTCATGGATGTCGCCGTTTTGCCAATTCAGGGATGCATAAATTGCAGACCTTCTGCTACCATCCTGCATTACACGGCGCCCAATCTCATTGATCATGTTCATCTTGGGGATAGGATCAGAGACTTGGCCACCAGTGCGGTGTATGGGCGTCCCAGCAGCCCTGTAGACGCTGTAATCAACGCCTATGCCACCACCAATCATCAGGCAGCTATCCGCCTTCCATCATAGGTCTGCCCAATCCTCACGGGTGTCCTCTTCAGCCTTCAGAAAATAACAATTGTTGAAGAATTTATTGGGCCGGCCAGCATTGTACAGATACCGGCCACCGGGGATCAATTTCATATCACGGACCAACTCACAAAGACGATCCGTTTCATCCTTTGCCAAGATGGCATCGCACACATCATCAAACAGGTCCATGAAACCGGCCTTCTCGGTGTTGGTTGCTACGGGGTTATCCGCCAACCAAAGTGAATAAAGATCATCTTCAATCAGATCATGGTCATATTTGGCGTGAGCCATGCCCAACAGATCGTATAACTCTGCAGCTTCTCCGCTAAAAATTGATCACTTTAATCTTGCTTGATTAGCCTTATAATTATTTTTTGATAAAAGGGTCTTGAGTAGTTTCGTTTCCATTTTTTAAGCTTATTACTGTAATAGAAAATGCACTAAAAATCATGGTAATAGCAAAATAAAAGCCCCAATTAGGTGATTGAGGCTCTTATCAAATTTTTAGTTTTGTTGATGCAGGTTAAAATCTACATGCTGACTAGTTCCTAAATACGATCTTATCTATTGGCCCAGTCTTAGTGCCACGACGATCTGTGAGAGCGGCTTGGTGTCCATCAATTTTTAGTGAGGCGATACGTTTTGCTTGTTGGGCATGAGAGTATTCTTCTATGAACTTCTCAGCCCATCCCTTCAGGGCTTTTTCAACTTTTCCAACTTCCTCATAGTCACCATCTATCTCCATATCAAAGACGGCTATGCCTCTCATTTTCTTTATTGCCATTATAATAACTCCCATTTTTACATTTCATAAAGTTGGTCATTGCTAGATGTTCTGGCTTTTGGTTTATGTGGGGCCAGATACTATTCTTAGATTAGTAATTCCACGATTTGCCCTTCACCCAACTCTTTTGGGTCTCTATCTGTTACACGTAGAAATATAGACTTTCTTATTTGTTTGGTTAACATCAATGCTTTCTTAGATGCATCGCTGTCTAACACAATATACACTTTCTGATACAACCGTAAAAAAATTTAGTCACAATAGTTATAGTATAACTAATAAAGCAACACCTGTAAATTTTTTAACTCTAGATATTAAACAGG
>JAPKEA010000278.1 GCA_028822275.1 Planktomarina sp.
TTGAGCCTTGAGGTTTGCAGTTTGAGAATTGGGTCAAGTTACCCCCTGACTTTGACACGTGACATGGTAGCCGTGGCAGCGGGATGGGCAATCCATGAGTTGAGCACCCCAAACAAAATCCCTCCCAAATTAATCCACCACCCCAACTCTACAGCCCCTGCGCGTGGACCGTGCACCGGCTTGAAGGGGGGCTGGCCTCGCCTGCATCGCCGCAGAAGCGTGGGGGTTGGGCGCAGTAACCCCCAGACCTTGGTACATGGTTCTTGGCGCGGAAGCCGTGCAGCGGGATGGGTGGTCCATGGCTTTAATTCTTGGTGTTGCTTTCGCCTCATAGCTGACATTCGTATTGTATGCAGCGAATAGCGGCTTGGCGTACGAAATCATCCGTGATGATACTGATTCAGATTATTTTCCTGATGCACCGACGTTATACAACCTTGCATCGACTGCACTTTATCAGTGCGGTGTAGGTCCACATGTGTGACCGGCCATAGTGGCACTGACCACTCCTAGTTTGGGGACAGAATGCGATGGCACCCTTAATTCACTTCGTTCACGTACCGCAAACCTTCCGTTAAGGTTCGGTGTTTGGTCCAGGTTATGGGAGTACCGGACGGATCGTATGCGATTTCCTCGATTTGCATGATTGGGCGCATACCACAAAATCCAAGCAGTTGCTGATCTTCGTCACTAGAAAACTCAGCAGAAAGGCTTTCCCGAACAGCGGAAATTCGGATCCCGTATTCTTCAAGCAAATAAATGTATAAGCGTTCCGGGACACTGTCCAAGGGGAAATCAGGCAGCAACTGGGCGGGCATTGTGAAAATGTCCCACATCATAGGGGCCCCCTCGATCAGACGCACACGTTTTAGCCTGAGAACCTGACTATTGGTATTGGTGTCAATTTGTAATTTCTTTTGTTCTTTTTCGGTTGCTGTTTCTATAGACGCACTGATCATTTTTACAGCAGACTGTAATAGTTGTCCGTCTTTGCTGTGTAAGCGAAAATACTGGAAAAACTGATGAAGCCTATGGTGTGGGGTTCTACCAGTGACAACTGTGCCTATTCGAGGACGGCGTGTCAAAAGGCCTTCAGTTGTTAATTCCCCCAAGGCACGCCGAACTGTTCCCACAGAAACACCGAATTTTCGCGCTAGATCGTTTTCGCCAGGAAGTACCGTGGCCGGTGTCCAAGTGCCCAGCAATATAAGTTCAGAAACCTGACGTTTAACCTGTTCGTACAGAGGAATCGCACGAACACCAACCAAATCCTGGCTCGGAAATTTATTTGACTTCAAAACTACTCCTTGACTCGTTTATAAGATCTACTGTTATATTTATATATAACATACAGAAATAGAATCTTCATTTCAAGTGAATCGCGATTTTTTGTCAAAAAGAATAGGCAGGTTTGAATGCAGGTGGATCAGGTCAAACGCCTTGAAGGCGCTTTAAAGGATCAAACTTCAGCGATGGTTGAGGAATTAGCTGGCTTGATTGCAATCGACACCTCTTTTCCTCCCGGCGCAGGCTATAGATGTTTCGCAGCGCATATCACCGAAATTTTAACTCCACTTGGATTTGAAGTTGAATGTGTGGAGGTGCCTGAGGAGCTCTGGAAAAGCCAAAGCAGTCATGGGCCAAGAACCAACATTATTGCAAAACGAAATCATTTAGCTCCTACGCACTATATCTACTTTCATGTAGATACAGTGCCTGCTGGGGACGGTTGGACTTATCCTCCTTTTAAATTAACCCACAAAGCTGGAAATTTGTACGGGCGGGGAACCGCCGATATGAAAGGTACAATTACAGCGACACTTGGTGCCATTCGAGCCTTGGACCGAACAAAAAGTGGTTTTGAATTCAACCCTGTCTTGCTTTTTTGCACTGACGAAGAAGGTGGGCTCTACCCCGGAATTCGTTATCTTGCTGAATGTGGAAAAATTGATGGCCCGGTACTCTGTCTAAATGGCCAATCTCAACCGCGCATTTGGGCGGGATGCCTTGGGAGTATGGATTTACGAATCCGGTTTCAAGGGCGAGCAGCGCACTCTGGCGATCCTAAAAATGGAATTAATGCCATTGAAGAGACACTTCCTATTTTAGAGCATCTGTTGGTCTTACAAAAAAAAATCGCGACCAGAGTTAGCACTTTGCCACCTCCTCCAGGCCAAAACTCCGACCCACTTCATGCTCGATTGACCGTGACAATGGCCCGTGGCGGTGAAAAAGGCTCAAGCTTGCCAGGCTTTTTTGAAATCAATCTTAATCGCCGCTATCTACCAGACGAAGACGCCGATGAGGTGGTTAACGAAATACGGAATGTTATTGAAGAAGTCATCTCTAAAACAAATCTTGTTGGCTGGAGCTTGGATATCGAAGGTCACCTCGCACCCGTTTCAGATCCCCGTGGCACAGAATATTGGCCGCGTTGGGTTGCTGCCTTATCGCATGGTTTTAATTGGCCAGCTGATCAATTTAGAGCTTGGGGATCATCAACCAGTTCAGACATGGGGTGGGTTCAACAGACGGGGGTGAAAGAGATTTTGCTGGGTGGCCTTAGTCGACCTGACAGGAACATTCATGCTGCAAATGAGCATACAACAATTGAAGACCTAATGGGATTGGCTCGATCCATACTATTTTATTTAGCTAAAGATTTCACCAAGACAGAAGAAGTCAAAATTTAAAACGTAACCTAAAATAAGGGAATTAAGATATGTCACACGATCTAAAGAAAATCGGTCGTCGAGGTTTTCTCGGTGTTATGGCTACGATGTCGGCCAGCGGCCTCACACTTCCCATGTGGTCAAAATCTGCATTCGCAGCTAACAAAGGGGGTACGCTTCGCATTAGTGTTGACCACGCCCCTGGAAAACTGAACCCACTTTTGCATCGTTTGACCTCTGAGTATCTACTTGGAGAACTAATGTATAGCGGCCTGACCCGTCTTGGTAAGGGTATGGAGGTTGTTCCTGATTTAGCCGAAAGCTGGACATCTAATGCAGAACTGACGGAATGGACATTCAAGATACGTTCAAATGCTAAATTCCATAATGGGAACCCAGTTACCCCAAATGATGTAGTAACGTGTCTGACAGCAATTCTAGATAAAAAAACCGGCTCCCCTGGGCGTCGCAACCTTGGACCTATTTCAAGTATAAAAGTCGGATCAGGAAATAACGTTATTATCACCACATCTGTTGGCTATGGCGATTTACCGAGTGCTCTTGCTTATACAACTGCAAAAATTGCTCCTGCTGAAATCGTAACAGATGACTTTGCTCGATTGAGCCGTGAAGCCGTTGGGTCAGGGCCGTTTAAGCTTGTGAGTTATGAGCCAGACCGTTTGATTGTTGTGGAGAGAAACCCAGACTACTTCATTCCTGAGTTCCCATATCTGGACCGTGTCGAAGTTATGGTTTTTCCAGATTCACTGGCTGAAGTGGCAGCTTTAATTGCTGGAGAAGTGGATGTGACACTAGCTGTCCCACCTGCTGACTATAAGCGTGTCAGCTCATCATCAGGGATCACCGGTCACCGGACACCGTCAGGCCGCTTTATTGATGTTGTGATGGCAAACGACAGCAAAATATTTAAGGACCACCGGGTACGTGAAGCTCTATCGTTGACGCTTGACCGTGAAGCTATGATCGAACTGGTTGCTGAAGGGTATGGAACCCCTGGCAATGATTCGCCAATTAATTCAGCATACCGTTATTATGCGGAAGCAAAGCAGAAAAAACCTGACATCAAGCGTGCCAAGCAGTTGTTGGCTGAGGCTGGGTATCCAAACGGTATAGATTTAACCATGGTAGCTTCAGTTAAGCCAGGATATCGTCAAACTTTGGCTGTTACTATTCGTGAAATGGCGAAGGCTGCAGGCTTTAACATCAAAGTTGAGACCATGGCGCATGCAACATATCTGAAACAGGTATGGAAGAAAGGTGATTTTTATGTTGGCTTCTACAATATGCAACCGACCGAAGATGCGCTGTTTAAGCTCTTACTGACGTCTGATGCGGCCTGGAACGAAACACGCTGGAACAATAAAGAGTTCGACGGTTTGGTGAATGCGGCC
>JAPKEA010000279.1 GCA_028822275.1 Planktomarina sp.
GAGCGTCCATTTCGTCACGAATATTAGCCGCAGCCCGGGTGGACATACATCCCAATAGCTTGTCTTGAAGTGATGTTTCGGCACCTTTCATTGCAATAATTAGTACATCTTGATCAACAGATCGTAGAAGAGTTTGAAGTGATCGATCATCAGAACTTGAGAGATTTTCGAAAACGAACATGTTGTCTTGGATCTCCGCCATCAGATCCTTATCTTCTTTCTTGATAGCGGTCAGAATGCGTGTTTCCATATCTGTCTTAGTAAAGTTCATAATTTTGGCTGCAGCTTTTACGCCACCGATTGCAGATGCCCTTAGGGAAGTGTTAGCCGCAAATTTCTCTTTCATCACACGTTCCAACTCTTTTACAGCACCAGGCTCTACAGTTTCTATTGTAGCAATACGACGAACAATATCAGCCTGAATTTCGTCTGGTAACAGAGTTAACACGTCGGCACCTAGCCCAAAATCCAAGTAAGATATAATTAAGGCCTTAATCTGAGGATGCTCATCTATAATAAGTTCAGAGATCGCACGAGCATCCATCCAATCCAAAATATCAATAGCAGACTCAGAACTCGCCGGAGTAATTCTTCCCAAAACTGATTGTGCCTTATCCTCACCCAAAGCTCGTACCATAACATTTTCAATATAGCGGCCAGCCCCCAACCCTAGACCTGTCTGCTTTTTAATGGTTTCTAAAAACTCATCCAGAACCATATTCACAGTATTTTGATCAACACCGGCCACTGAATACATAGCAGTACCAAGGTGCTGAACCTCCCGAGGAGTTAAATTTTGTAAAACTTGTGCAGCCTCTTCTTCACCAAGTAACATCATGAGAATTGCGGCCTTATCAGTACCGGAGAGGTCCGCTAGCTTTTCAAGGTCTATTTGTTCTTCAGCCATTTTATGCTCCTACGAGAGTAAATCAAGATCTTGGCGCATCAACTGCTTGAAAACATTAGCAACTCGGCCAGCTTCATCTCCAACGATCATACGAACGAGGGCGACTTTGTCATCATAAGTATTGGCTGTATCCAACAAATCAGCCGAAATCCCACTTCTCTTCTTCGGTTTTAATTTTGCTTTAATGCCCTCGATTGTTTCTCCCTCTTCGACTTCAACTGCCTTTGCACTTTCTACGCGTTGCGTAGCCAAATCAGCCATAGTTTCTGCCTCAGCATAGAGTTCCATGACCGAATTAGTACTAGAGGTAGGCACTAAAATTCTTGAAAGCATTGGGCGAACGACACCTAACGAGACAGATCCTAGCAATATTACAAGTAAAGTCTTTTCAATTATCGATTTGAACCAAGTTGTTTCGTACCAATCAATTTGTTCGCCTATTATCTCGTCATTAAATGTCTGGGACGTTATTGTAAGGGTATCACCGCGTTCCGTTTTAATTCCAATTGCACTTTTAATTAGTTGTTCCATTTCCTTTTTTATTTTTTCTGAAATAGGCTCATATGTAACTTCTCCAGTATCTGGATCTATTACTTTTCGATCTCTAACTAAAATAGCTGCATCAATTTTGGCTATGATGTTTGATGGCGTCGTGACTGTTTCAAATTTACGGCTAACCTCATAATTTTTTAATTCAGTAGAGGATTTGGTCTCAAACCCATCTTGCGCCGACTTACCGTCGCCCCCCTTACTAATATTAGCATCTTTCAACGCAATAGCAGCTTCTGGAGGCGGTTGGTTGGAAATAGCACCTGGTATTCCAACTGCATTTTTCTTAGCAGTAACGTTAAGTGAGCTTTGCTCGCTCAAAACGGCAGTATCATTAGGGTCCACCATTTCTTGTGAAGTTTCCCTTCGGGTAAAATCAATTTCTAAGTTTACTTGAGCATTTACATTTGCAGCACCCACTATCGGAGCAACCAAACTCTGAATCCTAGAACGATAAATACTTTCTAATCTCATCCGGTAGGCGAGTTGGCTATCAGCCATTACTTCATTTGGATTATCAGGAGCGTAGGACAATAAACGACCAGACTGATCAATTATTGATACGCCATCTTGTGACATTCCCGGCACAGATGAGGCTACCAGATTTGTTATTGCTCGAACCTGTGTTTGATCAAGTTGGCGACCATTCTTCAAAGAAATGAATACTGAAGCAGTAGGTGATGTTCTATTACGAATAAATACTGACTTTTCAGGCAAAGCTAAATGTACACGAGCGCCCTTGATGCTACTGATCTCAGCGATCGAGCGTGCGAGTTCATTTTCTTGAACTTTTTTCAATTTCATAGTTTCAACAGACCTCGAAACACCTAAAGGTAGGTTATCAATTTCTTCGAAACCGTTAGAAGCATATTCTGGAAGACCTTGAGCTGCTAATGAAATTCTAGCTTGATGGTAGTCATTAGTTGGAACTAATACCTCACCCGTTGCGGGGTCAAGTTCAACATCAAGACCCATATTCTTGAGTGCTTCAAAAATTTTCGATTTATCAGCATCCGACGCTGAAGCATAAAGCGTTGTCATATTTACCTGTCGCATCGAAGCAAAAACAATAACTGCCGCAATCGCAGTTAGTGCGGCCAATATAGTTGGAAATGCTCGCCGAAAGCTCGGTTGATCTATAGCCTCACGGACATTTGCAAGCGCATTCCTAGGAGTGGCAAGCAAATTTCTTGGTTCAACTTCTGTTGTTGCTATATTAACCATTTGATCAGTATTTGCCATAAATCTTATCCTATCCGCCTTAGACCGGCATATTCATAATGTCTTTGTAAGCACTTAAAGCCTTATTTCGAATGTTGAGTGTCAACTGAAACCCTACTGACGAAATCTGCTGGTTAATCATCACCTTAGAGAGGTCACTTTCGTTACCCAACTCGTAGTCTTTAGCCAATTGTGCAGCTGAATTTTGAGATTGCGCAACATCTTGTAAACCGTCAGTTATACGCTGCGAAAACGATGGGCCAACATCGGCAGACTTGGCCTGCAATGCCTCTGGCGACAGTTTAACCTTCTGTTGGATTTGAGATAGATCAGAATTAACTGCAGCCATATTTATGTTTTGAATTTTCATAGTTTTGTCTCACCCAACCTGTGCATGAAGTTTAGTATTGAGCGCATCCATGGTATTTCTGGAACTCAAAACCAATTCATTGTCGAAAACTATATCGGTTTGATCTATCGCATCCGAATAGCTTAGAATTTCTGAACGTTGTATTACGTTGTCCAACTCCCTCACGTTACCAGGCCAATCATGCTGCATTAGTCTGTCCAAAGCTTTAGCAGTCAGAACCTTTGGAATCCCAGGCTTGGAGCAGTTTCTTGTCAGCAGGTGTGCCCCTATGGCGGGAATGTCTAGCGGCCGTGATTTAAGAGGGCTCGTTGAAATTGGAAAAACATTAAGGCGATAAAAAAGGTCTTCTCTAAACTTTGTTTTGTTAATCTCTTCCACCATATCTCTGTTTGTAGTGGCAAGCACTCTAACATCGATGGGGATTTCCTTTGAACTGCCAACGGGTGTTACAGTTTTCTCTTGAAGTACCCTTAGTAACTTGGATTGAAGGGCCATTGGCATCTCCGAGATCTCATCTAATAAAATAGTTCCAGAATGCGCTGCTCTAAATAAGCCCGAGTTTGCCTGCATTGCTCCAGTAAAGGCGCCCTTTTCATGCCCAAAAAGCATAGACTCTAGCATATTCTCAGGAATTGCAGCACAGTTTACAGCAATGAATGGTTCCTGGCTTCTGTAGGATTTTGCATGTAAAAGGCGTGCAACAACTTCTTTACCCGTTCCAGTAGGGCCATTAATCAACACACTCGCATTCGACCCTGCGACCCGACACAGCAGATCAACTAAACCTGAGGTTTCCTGATCGCCACATGGCAAATTCACATGTTTTCCCAAAAACTGTTCTAGAAATAAGTTAATATAAAAATCGCTAAGGTGACTGTTATCCAAAATTAATGTTGGTACAGAAACAAATTTAATTGCTCCATTGCATTTTTCAAAAATTTCAAACTTTGGGGCGCCCGATACTAAAATAAATGCTTTCGAAATTTTCTTATCCCTCAAAAACGTCTCAAAAGTTTTAGAATTAACATCGCAA
>JAPKEA010000280.1 GCA_028822275.1 Planktomarina sp.
GTTAGATTGCATGTTGTGTGGCACATTGCCCATTTATTATGGGCCAAAAAATATAGGTAAATACTTTAATTTACAAGGTATAATCACCTGCGATTTTATTACTGAGTTTCAGGTAGCTATAGCCAATACAGTTAATCCTCCAAACGATATTCAGTTGGCCGCCATGGCCGAAAATAGGCAGATTGCATTGGATTACAGTAATTTACAACAACGTATCGTTGATACAATTAGACATAAGGACAATGAGTGAAGCCATTAAGCATGGACGTGACAAGTTTTAAAAATATACACTGTGGGTTATTTTGGTTAGTGTCGTTACTGGCCTTTGTGGTGCCTGCAACAAGTGTTAATTACCCCCAAGCGTTTTACTACGCAGCTATAAGCTTAGTATTGTTGGGTTTGTTTGTGGTCATTATACGTACAGACTCGCAGCCTTTGTCTAAGTTAGAAAAGGTGATGATATTTACTTGGCTATTCTACCCGGCTTTTACAGCGCTGGATTTTTGGCTTAGAACCGGGTGGATTTGGTCTCAGTTTCAGGAACCTAGCCGATTTATTTTAGTGTTACCTATCTTTTTAATGGTAAGGCGCTTTGGTATTTCACAAAATGCTTTGAAGTGGGGCGTTTTTGTGGGAGCCGTTATAGCAGGATTTTGGGCTTTGTACCAAAAGCAAGAACTTGGAATCGGCCGTGCTCATGGAGGAACATCTTCCCTTAAAGCAGCATTTGGTGACATCAGCTTGTTGATGGGGGTGATGTCTGTGGCTTTGTTTCAGCCCAATTGGAGTAAGGACTGGCGCTGGGGCTTTGTAGTGCTCATCTCACTTTCATTAGGTGTGTTTGCCTCTTTAGCTTCGGGAACCAAAGGCGGGTGGATCTCTGCGCCTATTCTGTGCTGGGTGTTGGTGAGCTTGGCTCGCCATCCAACCTATACTAAACGTTTTACTGTATTGGCCGGTATAACGACAGGAGCAGTATTGATATGGTACTTTTCACCTTTTATTCAGGCAAGGGTAGGTAACATCCCTCTTGCAGTGGTTACATATCTTGAAACCGGACAAGTTACCGACGGCTCAGCCAGCATTCGTTTAGCTTTATGGCATGCTGCAACCTTAGTATTTATCGATAATCCTTTGTTTGGAGTAGGCCCCAGTAATTTTGATGCCTCTAAACTACCTTATATTAAAGCGGGTTTGTTACCAGCAATTGTGGGCCAATTGGATGCTGCCCATAGCCAGTTTTTTGATACTTTGCATGAGTCTGGCATATTTGGCCCCTTCATGGTGTTTTCTATTTACGGTGCGTTCATTATGCACTGTCGCCAATACCTGTTGGAAAATAAAGGGCTCGCCACGGCAGGAATCTTGTTAGCTGTAGGTTTTATAGACTTCGGTTTGGTTGAAATGATTTGGGATATTAACAATGCGGGGGTATTCTTCACAGTTATGATGGTTTTGATCGCAGGGCAACTGTCTTATGAAGGTAATACAAGATCAACAGTTGACTAGCCAATTAGCTAACGGGAGTGGGCTTGTATAATATCTTCGATTGCTGGGGCCAGTAAATCAGCGCCTGCTTTGCTTAAATGGTTTGTATCACTGTAAAGTAATTTGGGTAGCTGGCTAGTATTGCACCAACTATTGTCTTTGCATAAGATATGTTTGGGTTGGGCCCAATAAAGGTTTTTGTGCGTTAGCGCTCTAAACTTCCTTAACGCGGCAGTATGTTTTTTATAAACTGCTAGTGGATAACGAAAGTTCTCATCTGTAAGCTCGTCTAACTGCGCTAGTTTTAAATATCGGTTAGGAATGTTCCAGCCGGCCACCGGGATCTGGTCGATAACAATGACCTTTTTTCCTGCTCTCAATAGTTGTGAAATGTACTCAATGTAGCCATTCACAACGTCCTTTTCACGCTCCCGTGATGTTCGCTTGCTGTTACTAATGTCTTGGTAATAATAGTTCATGGCGCCTGTTTCATGGCCTCCTAATGAGTTGTTAAACCCTTTGCCAGACGAATAAAGTGACCACTGGGCACTCACAATCACCCATTCGGCAGCATCGCTTGCATTTAATAAGGCATTAATCGCTTCGTTGTTTCTTGAACATTGATCAGATTGAGTATTAGAAACGTAAAAGCCAATTAGCGGTGGGCAGCCTGGGTTGGTGCGCCATTCAAATTTTTTCTTCGAGCTGTCAAAGGCTGCAGATAAGCTTGGTGCAAGGCTTGCTGCGTGGCTATCTCCAATTAACACAATATCTGCTGTAATGTTGTTGGTGCAAACATCAAAATTGCACCCTTGCCATTCAAAATTGTGAACCGCAGCGGTTTGGTATTGTGCTAATTGTTGGTTGTTATAACGGCCAGAAAACCCATCGGTGATTATTCCCAACATACCGAAGGCAAAAAATGCGATAAGTATGGTTAAGCCAAGTGTAAGCAGTTTTTTTCCTGAAGTTGGATTGGCGCTACGTCTAAATGGTTGTTCAATGTATTTCCATATAAAGTATGCGGCCACGAAGCTAACTAGGCCTAAAGCAACTATTAAACTAAGCCCTGGTTCGCCTAAACTTCGGTGCCGTGCGAAGGCAAATAGAGGTTGGTGTACAAGGTATGCGCTGTAGCTTATTAGTCCTAATTTCACAAGAACTGTATTGCTGAGCAGGCTGTTGGTGAGGGTGCCCTTGGTAGCAAACATAATGATCAATGCTGTTCCAACGGTAGGTAGTAGCGCATAGATACTTGGAAACGGGGTGTGTTTGTCGTATATAACAATAGAGAGCAGCAGGAAAGCTAGGCCGAATAGGCTTAAAAGGCTATTGAAACGAGGTTTAATCCAATTAGATACACCACCGTTAAAGGCCGAAATGGCGACTAAGGAACCCATCAGCAACTCCCAACCCCGAGTGGGCAGCAAGTAAAAACCAGCTTTTGGATAATGGTAAGACGCCCATTGTGAAAAATATAAGCTCAACCCAGCTAAGATCAATAAAGTTGGGGCTACGGCTTGTTTACGTATGCGCCAAATTAAAGCTAGAAGTAACGGGAAAAACACATAGTACTGCTCCTCTACCGCTAGGCTCCATGTGTGTAGTAGGGGCTTAAGTTCTACCTCGATATCAAAGTAATTACTTTCACTAAGAAAGTATAAATTGGATGAAAATATAGAGACTGAAGAAAGACTTTGAGCAAAATCCAGCATGTCCTTGGGTGGAAGCCAGAACCATGCGAATGGGATGCAAATCAGGGCTACAAAAAAAAGTGCTGGCAGAATTCTTCGCGCACGCCGTTGGTAAAAAACGGCTAAGCTGTATGTGTCCTTAGCTAGGTCTTTCAGTAATATAGAGGTAATTAGATAGCCACTGATGACAAAAAACACATCAACACCAACAAACCCACCACCAAAAAATGAGAAACCAGCATGAAAGAGGATCACGGGTATTACGGCTAATGCTCTTAGACCATCTATTTCGGCACGATAATGCAATAACAGACCTATTTTGTATTTGGCTAGATTGTTCGCGTGATATTAATTTTACCAGTAACCCATAATTAATTGTAGCAAAGTTTAAATCCTATCTTCTTGATACGAGTAAATCCCTTTATATGGTATATGCTTTAATAATAAGATTTTTTACTGGGCTCTTTTAGTAATTATTTTTAGATACAATTTTTTCATAGTGTTTATGGCTAATATATTGCTGTTAAGCAGCTACTCTTTAGTCCCTATAAGCCCCTATGATAGCAGTGCAAACAAAGCCATTACTAAACTCCACAAACAAACGGCTGAGTTTTTTGCTGAGTCCAGCAAGGCGGCTGAGCCTGGATGTGGCTATTCCTATCATTTACCCTTCTATCAAAATTCTAAAGTTTCTATAAGTAGCCTATTAGTGTGGGCTAGGGCCACGGCCGATAATAACTTAACGGTTTCTCAGTTGGAGTTGCTGTCTTCCAGCTACGCTGGCTTGGCACAGCTGCACCAATTAGGTTGTTTTACGCCAACTCAGGTGAGTGAGTTATGGGTGTCTTTTGATGCGAGCTTTAGTGCTATTTTGAAGCTTGAACTG
>JAPKEA010000281.1 GCA_028822275.1 Planktomarina sp.
TTTTTGGCTCGCTGTTGCTGATCATCGTAACCTTCCCCGCTCTAGTGATCTTGCTGTTTTTTTTGCTGCTGGCGCTGCTGGTGATTGGCCCCTCAGATTTTCACCAATATTAACCGCGCCCGCGCCGATTATTTCTATTGTGCGACGTTTTTGTTGTTGCGCTTGATCGCTGCGCGATGAAACTCAAGAAAGTCATCGACATCCAGGGCCCGCATCTCGCTCGGTTGCCATCCCAATAATATCGATAAATCTATCATTGCTTCTCTTATTTCTTCGGGTCCGGGGGCTTTGGAAAAAGGCTGGTCAAAAATGGCCCTATTTGCAGCATGTAATCGTCAGGACTGATCAAAAGGGCGTCTGCCGGCGCCAAGTTATCAGATAGCTCTACCAACAATCTTAAATAATGTGTAAAGAAAACATACTGGACAATGATGACTATACCCTCATCATGCAGCCGTAATTTTTCGCCAACAAGTATATGACGCCGCGGCCGCGCACTTTCAGTCGCAGGGTATCAATGAGTCATTGATGTGTTAGGTGGGGGCTCTGGCAGATCTTTGTCAACGCCCCCGCCCTGAGCTTCTGTTTTTATGCTCCCAGTGATGCAAGGTATTAAGATCTCAGTCTAGAAATTCAGCAGTGAAGTGAATCCCAAAAAAACATATTGTCGAAAAGAACTTCGAGTAGATAGAATAGCGCTAATAGGGTGCGGCTGGTCGATTCGTCGGATTGAGGGCACCGCGTCATTACCCGTAGTTATGCCAACTGTTCTAGAAGATCTAAAGATAAAATGTAAGGGAGTAAATCTGTGAAGTTTAGTGAGTCGAATATTCGGGTAAAAATGTTCAGAGGTTTAGTGATTGCTCTTGTTGTCTTCCTTTGCAATACCGCAGCATCAGACCAGTGGGTGGTTCCAGAAAAGCGTCTTTCCGCTGCCGCGGGTCTGAGTGACGATAGTCGTATGATGATCGCGTCCGTGAGTGGTTCCCGGTTCGAATGGATGGAGAGGCCTTTTGGTGAAGATTTGCGTAATGAACTCGCGGATTTAGCGTCACAACTAATCCTGAAAAACCCTATGACTATGGAAATGCATGAGCAAGCATTTGGAGTGAAGATCGAGACCGCTGAAATAGCTGGTGTGAAGGTGCACAAAGTGAGTCCCAACCAAGGCAGTGCATCGATGCGCGGGCGAGTCTTCATGCATATTCATGGCGGCGCTTTTTTTACGGGCGCAGGCGCTCACGCTGCCCTAGAGGGGTCTGCCATCGCCGCCACCTCCGGCATCGAGGTTATCTCCGTGGATTATACTTTGTCAACGCAGAGCCCGTTTCCGGCGGCACTCAATGAGTTAGTCGCTGTTTATCGAGAGTTGCTTAAGGCTTTCCCAGCTGAGGCGATTGCCGTAGGCGGCACTTCAGCAGGCGGTAATTTAACCCTTGCGACTGTGCACAAGCTCAAGGCGCTTGATATGCCGCTGCCGGGGGCCCTGTTTGTGGGCACACCCAATGCAGACTTGCTATTTACCGGTGATACCGTCACCACTAATGAGAAGGTAGACAATATTTTGGTGGCCAAAGATGGCATGTTAGAAGCGTCTTCCGCACTGTATGCAGGCGAGTACGACCTCAAAAATCCCTTCATTTCACCAATTTATGGCGACTTCTCTAATTTTCCACCGACCTACCTAGTCTCGGGTACTCGAGATTTGTTACTCAGTGCAACTGTCCGCGTGCATCGTAAGTTACGAGAGGCGGGCGTGATAGCGGACCTGAACGTATTCGAGGGTCTCCCGCACGCCGTGTATGTCGGCGTCCCGGGCTCGCGAGAGTTTGATGGCGCTTTTGGCGATCTCAGCCAGTTTTTACAAAGCCATCTTTGAAACAGTTTT
The DNA here is from genome assembly GCA_028822275.1 of Planktomarina sp. Taxonomy (GTDB): domain Bacteria; phylum Pseudomonadota; class Alphaproteobacteria; order Rhodobacterales; family Rhodobacteraceae; genus Planktomarina. The sequence goes on from JAPKEA010000281.1 coordinate 1,889, forward strand.
GCTGCGATAGCAATGTGGAAAGATGCAGTAAATTTTTTCACCTTCAGATGCGGTGGTGCCGTTCTAGGGTTTTTATAAAATAAACTCTATCTTGAACCTAGTTTTTTATTGGGGCAAATCACGCGATAAAAAGAGGTCCTAAATGCGCCAGAGAACCGCTCTTATTACCTGTGTCGGTCCATACGTGGGGCCGGTCATTACAGCAAAGTCCGAAGCTTTGGGAACCCGCGTTATAACCGGAGATTTTCCGCTGCTAACCGAGCAATAGGCTAATGATTTGGTGTCATCCGCGGGGCATAAAAACATTTTAAATGCGGATTGGCGGGTTATTTTCGACAGGTTAGTCTATCCGCTTGTGTATATTACGTGAGCCGCAGTGCAGCAGATGCTTGAGCGTGAGCCTGGAAAAATCATAGCGTTGACCAGCGCGGCATGAGTCAAAGGATTGGCCAATAACAGCGCATATAGTGCGGCGCGAGGCGCACAAAACGCCTTCATCAAATCTATCGGTATGGAGTTGGCGTTGCGTAATATCTAGGCTAACGCCATTGCGCAAAACTATATCAACAATCATATCTATCACCCGAGTCATATGCTTAAAAATGATAAGTTCCTCGACCATATAAGGCGCAATGTTCCGACCAATAGAGTTGGCGCCGCAGAGCAATCCGCAGAATTAGCGGCTTAGCTTGCCAGTGAAAGCTGCACTCATATGGTGAGTCAGATTCTGCCGCTCGCTGGGGGGTGGGTTACCTACCAATTCGTGCGCCGATTGCAGTCAGAGGGCGGTTATTGCAAGAGCTGCTTTGTTTGGCATACTTTAGCTTGCTTGTGTTGATGGCCTACCATTTTCTGGCCACTAGGCGATTGCTACCGTTGGAGTTTTATCTGATGGCAGACGAGGCCCTCTGCCTTATCGACAACACCGAGGCACTCTGCAAGCACCGCGGGGATATTATCCAATCGATATTCGCTCATGTCTAGGCGCGCACATCGTTTCATAGCCGACTCGTGGCCTGTCCACAATATGCCGGCGACCAACCGCGTTAGGCGATCATGTGTTGAGTCCATTTGAAAAGCTTGCTTGAGAAACTCGGTCAAAATATCTTCAGCTCCGGCATATATAACCAGTAAGTAGTTGTCATTTATAAGCGATGAAGGCAAGCAGCGTTGCGCTTTTTTGTGCTCCCCGAGCCCGAGATTTGTTTGAGAACTTAAATACTAATGAAGTTGAGTTCGAAGCTTTTTATGTACGCAATTCTCGTCAAGAGGTTCTGGCCGATCTCAACCATAGCTATTTGGATACGATAAAACCTATGGTTAACGTCATGCTTAGATCTCATGATGTGATTCTTGATAAATCCACCGCAGCCTATAAACAATTGTTTAGGGCTGCATCGAACGTTTTAGCTGAGGGCTAAATCAACGCAGAAATTATAGTTAAAGAAGACCGAGAAAATCTAAGGTTAAACTTTGATATTTTTGACTCAGAACCTGAAAAGGACCTGGGACTTACATTCCAGTCAGTGATCCTAAAATCCTTTAAGGATAACGAGAGAAATTCTCCGAAAAAACAAAGAGAGAGTCAGTCAGCAAAGCGTAACTATTTGCTGGACTATGCTTATGAACTTGATGGTAAGACCAAGTAAAATAGAACACTTGGGTCCGCTATTAATTCAGATACAAGGGACTACAAATAGCATCTTCAAATGGTGCCCAGCCAAGCTAACGTGTTGTATAAATTTGTCGCCTTTGGGAGCAGTATCTGCTGCAAAAACTGATAACCGAAGAACACTCGGTATCACTTCAATTAACAATTACCTGCGATGTTCGAGCAGCCTTCATAGCTTCGCCATCAAAGAACTAGACTATGAGGGTGCAAATGTATTTAAAGGGCGAGGTGAGGAAATATTGGAACAGAGGGGAATGATCAAACGAAACCTTTTAGCCATATCTAAACAGGTGCATTACGATGAACAGCTAAACGAGATGAGCTAATATTTCTCTTAGGTCAGGCGGTCTAAAAGGGTTTAACGGAGTTAATTTCGGAATCTACTAATAGGGTTGTTTTTCTATGCTTTTTTTGATAGGTTATAATAAAGGTTCTTAAAATAAAAAAGTTTTACACCTATTAATTAACTCTAACAATAACATTTATGTTTTTATGGAGATACTATG
>JAPKEA010000282.1 GCA_028822275.1 Planktomarina sp.
CAATTTCAAGACCAGTCAAACGGCCAGCACCTTTGCCATCCTGCGTGACAGCAGTAGCTTTAAATGGTGTTGCAAACTGAGTGGCGCCAGAAAAATCTACTGTTATATCAGTGTTTGGTAATCCCTCATATGTCAATTTCGTAATAGGGCTTTCTAGTGCACCCGTCTTGCTGAAGGTAAGCTCACCATCGTCCAAGTACAGAGGATAAAAATCTTCAACAAGATTATCAATAAAATCAGTTGTATCTGTTGTTATTACGCCATTAGGCGAAACAAACAATGGGCGATTATTAGCGTCTGTAGCTTGCTGAGGCGTCTTAATATCTGTCGTTTTACCAATGCCCAAGGGGACTTTATCCAATCCAAACCGCACGGCACCTTCAATTTTGAGCGTGGAATTGTCACCCTGGGTGCCAGTCGTAAATATAAGGTTATTATTTACATTATCGTAAGTCACATCCACGCCGCCAATTGAAATTCCAGAAATTGGATGCTGCATGACGTTAATACGTGCTTCTAGAGCAGTAGCTAAAGTGGTGCCGGTATAATTTGCCGGTGGGAGTTCGATGAACGCACTCACTCCATCTACCACTAAATTAAATTTATTTTCATTAGCAATACTAGTAAGCGTGAAAGCTTTTTCCATATTAATTAGTGCCTCAGCACCAGTTGCTATGGCAGGCTTAGACATCAAGCCAGTAGCGGCAAAGAAACCGTCAGTTCCATCGCGCGGGAAACCCATAATTTGGTTTGTTCCGCCCCCAACTTTATTCGTAATCTGTATTCCGTCATCTGTCGGATCCTTTGCACCCAGTGGGGTTAACTTATACCTACCCAGCTTAATATCCGACTTCGTTTGGTTTGCTGTAACACCTACAGCGCCGTTAGCAGCAATTGCCTCTCCAGTTTTTCCACTTTTAATTTCAAAGACATTTTTAACCGTGTCAAAATAAACATCCATTCCGTACCGCTTGTTTGCCGGCTGAACATCTGGGCCAGTAGCTATAAATGATTCACCCAATACCATATCATCTCCGGCTAGGCTGATATCTTTGTTATTTCCAAATACTGGAATACCTACGCCATTAGTGTCAGAGGTCAGCACTTTGCTGTAAACAGTAAAGCTATTCATGCCCGTACCAGTGCCCAAACCTAATTGCGCATTATCAGAATCAAAAGTTAGTCGCTGAGCAGATTCGTCGTAGCCAACTTTTATTGCCGGTTTGCGATCATCAACCCAATTTGTTGATAAAGTATTAGTGTTAAAACCTAAGGTCGATAGCGCCTGGCCCGAAGCCAAATTCCCACCAGCAAAGGCAGTGTAGGCCAAAGCCGTTTGCGTGTTATCGGTCGAATCGTGGGCTGCAAGCCTTTTGGCAGACGCACCTATTTCCTGAACGACAACTTTGTTAGAGTAGTGAGCCTCTTTAACGCCCTCTACGCTACCCTCTGTATCCTCAAAATAAGCCACAATGTGGTCTGACGGCTTAGCCAAGACCTGAACTGCACGCTCAGCTCCTGAGGTTGCATTTGTAATAGGCCAAGTCAGGCCCGTCATATCAAAATCTATTGTTACTCTGTAATGGCCAGCCGAAGCACCAACTGTCGTGGTATCAAGAACCGTAATATCTTTAGACCCGAAGAACGTCTCTACGCGTGAATTTATGTGGCCCGCATTACCATCCGGAAACTGCATAAACCTAATGACCTCAGGCGCAGTAGTAAAATTAGTTACCGGAACTTCAAAATATGCTTTGTTGGCATACGTGGTTCCAACTGCGTGTTTATCATATGTATTATTACCACCATTCTGTGCCACTGACATAACTTCTAAATTATCATACGCGGCAACACTTGGCTTAGCAAAGTCCACCCCGGCTGAGTCGTTGGCGTAGGCTACAAATCGGGTTGAAGTAACTAAGGCGCCAACGTCACCCTCTATTTGAGTAACCTTCACAATATCGTTGCCAGAGAGCCTCGCAACCGGCGCACCTGCCTTCGGTACAGCAGTGTTGGGGATGGCACCCGAAACAAGCTTTTTGAATAGCCTTCCGTCAGCGTTCACAGCTGTAATATTAGCGACATTCACCCCAGCAGCTCCAGCGCCACCTACCTCGTGAATGTAGGCATTCATAGAATCGTTTACCCGAACCTGTGCGTGGCTCAGAAAATTATCGCGGGACATGCCAGCTACTGCCTCAGCCGCCGTATTCACTATGGAGGCTGCGTGCAAATCAACGGGAATTGGTATGGCTAGCCCTGCGGCCAGGCCATCTCCACTCGTAACTTTTAGGTCAATACTGAATGCGTTATCAATACCGGCTCTCAATTGTATTTTTTTATCATCGCCGAATGCGTGTTTTGTAGCAACTTCCACAGCCGCAGCCAATTGAGTGCCAGTGTAAGTCCCCGGCGGGATATCAATTGAGCGCGGTCCACTCGCATCTATGTCCAACAACATAAAATCTTTACCCCAGAAGTTTGTTCCTACGGGGTTTGCGACATTAATTGACCTCTGGTATTCCCTTGTGGACTGATATTCGAGGGGATCTGTCGTAATCGTGATTGTTTTTCCATCATTTAGTAACTGCGGAAGCGCTAACCCCTGCAGCATTGCTGGAGTTGAATCAATTGCAACACCCAGGTCATCCGCCCTGTAAAGTCCATAGCCCTTACCCTCATCAATATATGCTGCGTCTGGGATTGCTGGCTTTGCAGTCTGCTGGCCAAACTTATCAATATACAGAGGCTCTTCCTTCGAATTAACAGCAATCTGAAGTTTTGGGATGATTTCTAGACCATCTACAAACAGCTTAGTGTCATATTTAAATGTAGGATCAGCATCGGTCTGGTCCTGAGTTTTTATGTAAAAGACAGTTGCAGACTGGGGAACTCCTGCGGCATCAAAGATAGTAACTGAAGACGTTGCAGAATAAGTTGTGGGGTCATCTTTATCAAAGACATTAGTTGCAGGGAGAACCGCCTCTTTAGAATTGAGATTAACACCCATCGCCATACTCGTTGTGGCTGTTGGAGCACCGAACTCAGCTTTTAGCTGCAACTTATTTGCTCCAGCTAGTGTCTTGTTCGCAACCGCGCCGTCATCATCCACTGGATAGCCCAGTAAAAACTGGCCATTACTGTCAACAATAAAGCCAGTGTCATCGACATTGAACGCGCCGTTTCTAGTGAACACTGTCTGCGGTGCAGCACCACCTGACTGCACTGCAAAGAAGCCCTGGCCTGAAACCGCCATATCAAGGGTATTTGAGGACGTCGTCAAGTTACCCTGACCAAACTGCTGCGTAATTGACTTTGTCTGCGTACCAACACCGACCTGCTTGGTTTGCATCGGAGTGGATCCAAAAATGTCACCAAAGTCAGCCCGGCTCTTTTTAAAGCCGTTGGACCCAACGTTAGCAATGTTGTTCGACGTGGTCGAGATATCCGTTTGTGCGCCCTTGAGGCCGGTAAGTGCTGTGTAAAACGACATAAAGTCACTCCTTATAGAAACCTAGTTCAATTCATGTTGCCAAATTATTGCAATATTTGTGCCATAATTTAGCGGTGTTGTTTATTTAGACTCAGATTAGTGATTTCACTTTTCAAAGTTACCTAAAGTTGATGGCCGTGCTGACATCCATTTCACCAAAATCTTCCACATCAATTAAGACGTTTTCAGAATTTCCAGAGCCGACAGAAGCCGATAGCACGCGCGCAAAGACAGATGGGTTAAGCTGCTTCTCACCTTCGCCAAAGTCGATAGTCGCATCAATCTTGATCCGTCGATTTGAATTTTGGATCTCCTCAGGAATATCCTTCCAGGAGAAGCCTACGAGACCGGCCGCCTGAGCGCCCAAGTCCATGACGTTAAGTTCTTCTCCACTGTCCGCATCACTGATAACAATTTTTGCCATGCTACTAGCCTGCGGCAAGTCAAGGATGCCATGTAACTCCCCATTCTCATCGGGCCGGGAGATGTTGCCTGGAACGAGGACCGAGTGTCCAAGGAGATTTGCAGCCGTTGCAATTCGACCCTGGTCGGACTTATTTACCAGCT
>JAPKEA010000283.1 GCA_028822275.1 Planktomarina sp.
ATATAGAAAACCTATGGAGGGACTGAATCGCATATCAGTAAATCAAATGGTACGTAGGGTCGGCACACCGCTAACCTAGTTTTTCATGGGGCCCGATGTCAATTAATTAAATAGGTAAACCTTAGCTGGAGCGCAAAGAGCAATGAAGCTGGACTGTTTTATCCAATGAGAGTGTGGTGACTATGAGTACGGAGCTAAGTGAGGTATAGCTTATCATCCGCACTCATAGCCACCAGGTATTCCCTAGTGGGCTATTCTAGAAGCTCAGCGTTTATTGATCGAGATACTCTAACATACGGCGCTATTTTTTCCTTAATTGTCTGCAACCTTTGGTCTAAGATCCCAATTTTGTCGTTCGAACCTCGAAAAAATACAATATCACTTTTAGATTCACAAAAAATGGTGAATTCTAATTGTCCTGGTAAATCTAAAGACTCGGCAACATATCCCAAAAATCCTGGTGCTGGATTGTGGTAAAGTCGATCAAGAACTACCAAATTCCGCCTTTGACCAGAACGTCGCATTAAATCTAAGAAAACCGAGTTATAAATCGCGTTATTGTCAGTAAATCTTTTTTTTAAAATTCTTGAGACACGTATTATCGAGTTACTGCTCCGGTACAAAACAGTCTGCCTAGCTTTGCTAAGGCTGGTGTAATCTTGAGTTCTAATTTCTGAGGTAAATGTAACTTCACAAATTGGCAATGCCCCTGCTTTTGCGCTTATTACTAAAAATGACAGGTTTAGACAGATTGACATAGTAAGAGTACCAGCGAAAATTTTAATTTTCCGGTATATTGGTGCAATTTTCGCGTTAGCTCCATTTTCTCCACTGTAGGGACTTGGAGCGTTCAAATCTACTAGCCCGTTTATTCCAAACATTAACTTCTCAATAAGGCCAAAACATTTTTTTTAGTAGCGTTCGCATTGGCGAGCATGGCAGTGGAAGATTGATGCAAAATTTGGTTTTTTGCCAGCATGAGAGTTTCAAGCGCAAAGTCTGTATCTCTTATGCGGCCTCTTGATGCCGCTAAGTTGGACGAGACGTTGGTGAGATTATTTACTATGTGCGATATTCTATTGGCAAACGTGCCAAGTTTAGAACGCTGCGTATTGACTTTCTCAAGTGCAGCTTGCACCGCAGACATTGCGCCCCGAGCACCATCAGCAGTAGTTAAGGACACCGAAGCTTCGCTACTGGTAAAAATTTCTGTGTCCTTTACAACAGCCACTTGACTAAAAAGATTGTAAAATTCGTAGTCGCCATCTGCCGTCGTAAAACGCGCAACGTTAATGTCTGAAAGAACGTCGATGCCATCATCGCTAGCGGCAGGCGAGGAATGCTCAATTGTAAAGCTACTACCGCCAGAATTAGTTATTGTGTATTCGCTTCTATCCCCTGTAAATATTGCAATATCAAAGCCTGCGCCCCCTGAAATTGTATCGTCTCCTGCTCCTCCTGTCAGATGATTATCAAGCGAATTGCCGGTAATTGTATCATCACCTGAACCGGCAATCGCTTTTTCAATCAGTGACCCAGCTGAAATTCCGACATTGTCTTCACCAGTAAAAACAGCCTTACGGCTGACCACTGGATAATAACTATTCGAAGCGCTTGCTGATGCGTCCTGATTTGCCACAGCATTTTCAAAAAGGGCTCTATTGACCTCTCCCCATATAGACACCAAATCATTTATCTGTTCATCTACACTATAATGGCCGAGTGAAGAAAACGTTCCAGGAGTGAGGCTAATGCTTGACGCGCGCGTGAAACTGCTTGCATCGAATATATCTGCTCCTCCACTATCTACAATCGTATGAATTTTTTCATAAGTTCCATTCTCGTTTGTAGGTGAAAAATTGAATATTGTATCGGTCGCTTTTGAAAGATCATTTTCACGCCCATAAGTAAAAGTGACCGCTTCGATATCCAGCATCATTGGGCTCGAAGCTAGGAATGTTTCGCTTATGTTTTGACCAGCGTCATTATAGCTAAATTTTAAATTTCGATCTTTTTGTACATAAGACATTACACTCTTCCGAAAATTGTCTACTGACGGGTCCAGTGTTGTTCCATCAGCGCTAGATCCATCAAATGGATGGCTTAATCCTAAGGCGTGGCCAATTTCGTGAATTGCCGCAAAAAAGTTAAAACTCTGCTTGTACGAAGCATCTGCAGTATCAAGAAAATCGTTTTCTCCAGCTATATCTGTATCCTCGATTTCAAAAAAAACATCGCCGTTGTTAACATAATTTCCCGGTCCAAAAGCAAAAGCCGCAGCGCCACTTGAACGGTCAGTATAAGCTACCCTCAATTCACCAATGTTATTAGAGCTTGTGACTTCTGTCACTTTCAAAAATTCAAAGTCAACAATATCATCCCAAAGTTCGAAGGCCTTATCCAAGATCGCAGTATTATTCCCTCCATAAGCAGAAACAGCTTTGGGATTTCCAGTTGAACCAGTCGGATAAAACGCTTCGTATGCAACGTCACCTTCATAATAAGAATAAGTAAGTTCACCATCTGGGTCACTAAAATCCCATTTATTATTCATCAAAAGGCTGTTTATTTCGGCGTTACCGGAACTTCCTGCATTAGTCCCATTGACAGCATTAGAAGTAGTTGTTGCCAATGAATGAATGACAGGCTCTCCGGCAGCTAAGCATTGATCACAGCAACAGCCGTTTTGGTGCGATGTCTCCAACGCATTTGAAGCGCGCGCACTTTGAAATAAAGTATCAAAATCAATCTCAATAGCGACTACATCGCCTATGACCTCACCCGTAGTGTCAAGTACTTCAGCCAACTCAATCGCAGTTATTCTAGCATCAGCCTTAATTTGGCTCCCAAGATTGAACTCTGAAGCAGTATAAAAACTCGCTATAAAGGCAGTTAATTCATTTTGTTTTTGATTAATTAGTTCTTGCATTGCATTTTTTTCAGAGACGCCATCAGTTTGATCGAGCATATTGGTTAAATAAATTAGATCGGCCAAATTTGTTTCAAGATCGTCAAACATCTCATCTTTGATGTCTATCGTTGCAAAAGTTAAACCGGATCCAGCTATCGTATTTTTCAATACCAGACCATTTTGCAATAGGGCAGCGATATTTGTGGCACTAGACATTTGGACATCGTTAGAAAAGTTTATTTTTTTTGTTGAGTTTACGTTACTTTTGATCTCAGTTTGTTGCATCCCCCCAAAATTTACAATATTTGAGTTGCTGGTTGAGCCAATTGCAACTGCTTGTTCAGATGGACTTTCTTGTTGTACCAAACCATTACTTTCGGAGGTCGATATAAACGCCTGTACGCCAAGATCGGCCGCAGTTATTCCACTAAGTGAAATATTAATTTGATCATTTGTGGATGTGTTGGCACCAACCTGAAAACTTAATGAGACATCCCCACCCAAAAGGTCCTGGCCAGCCCAAGTTGTGCTCCCGCCAATACGATCAAGCTCTTTTGACATGAAAGAAAATTCGGCATGTAAATTTAGTCTATCTTGTTCATTATTAGTGTCATTTGCCGCTTGAACAGCAATTTCTCGCATTCGCTGTAAGATATTTTCAGTTTCTTTGTGGCCAGACTCTGCGGTTTGGGCGAGAGCCTGAGCATCCAAAGCATTACGAATTGCTTGATAAGTACCTCTGAGGCTCGCCGTTAAACGAGACGCAATAGAAATACCAGCCACGTTATCTGACGCCGTGTTTAGACGCCTTCCCGAGGAAAGCCGCTCCATTGACTTTTCCGCATCTCTTTCAGCAACAAAGACGGAGTTCATTGCTAAAATAGCAGAGTTATTTGTAACTACGGAAAGTGCTATCGGACCAACCCTCAAACGCAAGCTTAATCTACGAAAGACAGCCTACTTCTTATTCAAACAAAGTTTGCAGAGGGTATTTACTATAGTCAAACTAGTGACTGCCCAAAGGTGTCCGAACCTTTAACATCAAGGTGTACATGTTAATGCCATGACTGTCAACAAAACAATTAACTGCTTCAACTGATAACTCGACACTTATCACAGACCTTAAGCTCATTGATAAAGGAGA
>JAPKEA010000284.1 GCA_028822275.1 Planktomarina sp.
AATTGTCATATTGATTTCATTAATGAACGTGATCATGCACAAATATATTTAGCCGCTAAGGGGATCAACTTTCCAATAGATAGAATTAATGTTTATAAGTTAGAGAATAGCAGCATACCAAGTGCATTGCTGCAGTTTGACTGTGGGCTAATATTCAACAACCCTAGTCGCTGGAGAAGAGTGAGTTCCCCAACAAAATTTGGCGAATATTTAGCCGCCGGATTACACACTGTTGCTTTAAATGGAATCTCGGTCTTAGAGGAGTTTTCAGAAAGTACAAGCTGCGTTGACCTTGTTTCAGAGCAAGACCTTTGTGCCGGCCTGACAACGGAAAACCTTGATAGGATCGTGGAAAATATTCGCACCCCAAATAGAGGAGACAAGTGCAAGGAGTTGGCAAGACAGGAGTTCAGCTTGGAAATGGCTGGCAATATTTATGCAGAACTTTACTCTGAAATCGAGATACGGACTTCACAATGAAACCTTTGCTCTCAATAGTTATTCCGTCTAATAATAAAACAGCGCTAATCGACGAGGCAATTAGTTCAATAATTAACGATCTGGGTTGGAGTTTAGACTGTGAATTGTGCATATCTGATAATAGCAAGGGGGATGAAACTGGAACTTTGATCCGTACTAAATATACTAGTAGCTCTCAAATTGTTTATCGACGCTCTCTTGATGCACCGTCTCTTGATGAAAATGTCAATATGGCGATTTCTATGGCCAGCGGTGAATATGTATGGATTTTTGGCGATGACGATCTTATTGAAGAAAATTTTTTGGCTGAACTTATTATCTACTTAAAGAGTAGTTCACCTGATATTGTCATTCTTAACAGCTCTTCATTCCATGAGCAGGGTCAAGTGGAAGCTTCAAGGCACGTTTTAGATAGGCTAAAAGTATACGGACCTGACGATGACGATTTATTTCTGGCTGACCATGGTGGGTATATGACTTATGTACCATGTATTTTGATAAGAAAGAGGCTATGGGAAAAGTTTTTTCGCCCAGAAAAGATTGGAACTTTCTTTGCTCATATAGATACCGTTTGTCGTTCCAAGATAGGGCATACTGCTCATTATCTTCCTAATCTGGCAATTAAAATGCGTATCGGCATGCAGACGTGGACAGGGAAGCACTTTGAGATATGGAATATAAATTTTCCTGCAGTTATTTGGGCACTTGATAACTACTCATCGCAGGCCAAGCAAAGTGTCATTCGGCGCTACCCACTGAAGTCTTTGAAGGGCATTTTAGCAAGCCGGGCATATGGGAGATTTAATTTTAAGGTATTTAATTTAGTTTTACTGCCAGCTGAAAATTCATCACTAATCGTTAAAGTTTTAGGCTTCCTGATATCAGTCATTCCGCGCACGATTGTTAAGCTACTTTTTATTTTCTATATATTGACTTTTAGGAACGAACATACCGTCTCTTTCAGCCCAAAATTAGCGCTTTTTAACCTTCGGGGGCGTAAGTGAAAAAGTCAATATTATTGACAGGTGGTACGGGATATCTGGGGAGTTATTTGGCCGAGGCCTTGATTGCTCAAGGACATAAACTTATTATTCTTAAAAGAAAGAACTCATCATTATTCCGAATTTCATCAATCATTCCGATGGCAACCTTATATAATACAGAGAATTTGGACTATTCAATCCCCTTTACCGCTCATGGGAAAATTGATGCGATTATACATACGGCGACGTGTTACGGACGCCATGGCGAAATACCTAGTGACGTTTTTGAGGCTAATACAGGATTTCCATTGAGGCTTATGGATGCCGCCAAGGCAGCTGGTGTTGGTATGTTTATTAATACGGATACAATTCTTGATAAATATCTGAATCTATATTCACTTTCAAAAAGTCAGCTCGTGGAATGGGGTAAATTCTTTTGCATTCATAATAAAATGTTTTTTATCAATATGCGGCTTGAGCATTTTTATGGTCCTGGAGATGCAGATTCGAAATTTACGACGCATGTTATGAACAGCTGCCTAAGAAATGAGCCTGAGTTAAAATTAACTTTAGGCGAACAGAGGCGCGATTTTGTTTACATTGAAGATGTGGTTTCAGCCTATTTGATAATTCTGGAGAAAATAGAAGCGTTTCAAGATTTTTTCAATGAGTTCCACGTAGGTAGTGGTGCAGCAGTATCTATTAGGGACTTTGTTGAAAAGGTTCATCATATAACCGACTCGCAAACTCATTTGGCTTTCGGTGCCGTGCCCTACAGGACAGGGGAGGTGATGAATTCAAACGCAAATGTTGAGCCTTTATTAGAACTTGGATGGTTCTGTAAAACAAATCTGGACCAGGGATTGAAGTTAGTGATGGAAGGTTACAAACGATGAAAGTGCTTATAACGGGCGGATGTGGTTTTCTCGGGAGCAATCTGGCAGTAGATGCTCTTGAGCGAGGTGACGAGTTGATGCTGTTTGATAATCTTTATCGAAGCGGTTCACTAGAGAATTTAGCTTGGTTGCAAAATCAAGGAAGTTTTACGTTTGTGCATGGGGATATACGGAATGCAAACGATATTGCTCAGGTCACTAAGTCGTTCAGGCCCGATTTAATATTTCATCTTGCTGGTCAGGTCGCTATGACCACGTCGATAGCCAACCCAAGAATGGATTTTGAAGTGAATGTAATGGGTTCGCATAACCTGCTTGAGGCTGTGCGTATATATGCCCCAATGGCTACTGTGGTATATTCATCAACTAACAAGGTTTATGGAGATTTGAACCAGTTCACTTACAGAGAAACCAAGACGCGTTTTGAATGCATTGAAAAAACAAACGGTTTTGACGAAAGCACGCCTCTCGAGTTTCACTCACCTTATGGGTGCTCCAAGGGAGCGGCTGACCAATATATGCTTGACTATGCGCGGATTTTTGGTCTCAAGACTGTTGTATTTAGGCATTCGTCAATGTACGGAGGGCGCCAATTTTCGACTTATGATCAGGGTTGGGTCGGGTGGTTTTGCCAGAAAGCAATTGAAACAAAAAATAGTACTATCGATGTGCCTTTTACGGTGTCAGGTTCAGGTAAGCAGGTTCGCGATGTTCTGCATGCAGAAGATATGAAGCGCCTTTACTTTGCAGCCCATGCCAACATTGATCGTGCTAAAGGCCAAGCCTTCAACATTGGTGGGGGGATGGTAAACAGTTTATCGCTTCTGGAACTTTTTTCACTACTTGAGGCAATTACCGGAGTGGAATTGAATTATACAAAAATACCTGTTAGAGAAAGTGACCAGAAAGTTTTTGTGGCGGATATTACCAAAGCTAAAGATATTCTTAACTGGAAGCCCGCAGTCGACCCTAACGAAGGTATTTCTAAGATGGTCCAGTGGCTCACTTCTGAATGCAGATTGTAAAGTTGGCACCTCAAGAGGCTAGCAGCTTAATATTCATAAAAATCTAATTCAAAGAGAACATTGCTATGGAAAAATATAATGTATAGTGAAATTTATGCAGAAATAGGATTGTTTCCAGCAGATGCGGTTCAGTTGAATGGCGCAACTGCACTGTTTGACACTAAGCGTATAAATGTTGCCGCCAAGCGCCCTACTTATAACAAATCGTTCGGATGAAAATGTCATTTAGTCAAATTATACTCATATCATCAACTATAATGCTGTTATCGGTTGGCCAAGTGCTATTCAAATTGGCAGCTATGGACATGAAGAATATTGATATTTCTTCACTACTTCAACCAAAATTAATTTTAGCTTTATGCGTTTATGGTTTTGCAACCGTATTATGGATTGCTGTGCTGCGCTACACACCACTTGTGCTCGCTTATCCATTTGTTGGTTTAGCCTTTTTGATTGTGCCAGTCCTCTCATGGTTCTGGATGGATGAGCAGATCAGTCTCAACACTATTGTGGGCGGTGCCGCAATATTAATTGGTATATGGATTGCTGTTTCCTGAGGTGCCCAAACTATGCTCCATGACGTAGCCCTTTTCTGTTCAACTCAAAAAATTGGATAAAATAACTTAAAATGTTGAATTTATTTAATAAATTTTATAATCAGATGAATAA
>JAPKEA010000285.1 GCA_028822275.1 Planktomarina sp.
ACCTTTCACCCAGAATTTCTGACGAGAGCGAGACCAATATGTGACATCCCGCGTAGTCAACGACTTGGCAATGGCTTCGGCATTCATCCAAGCCAGCATCAAAACCATCCCACTCTCTGAATCCTGCACAATTACTGGTAAAAGGCCTTTTTCATTAAATTTCAAAGATAGCGGATCAAACATCTAAAAGCCCTATTGTAATTCCACATGCTGCCTTATCTATTATCAATAGTGAAAGAAATACAAATCATGCCTGATAAAACTGATTTATTAAAATTATACTCAAACCGCATACTCTCTCTGGCGGCAACGATGCCTCATGTTGGAAGGTTGGCAGAGCCTGACGCATCCACAATGCGCAGATCACCCTTGTGTGGCTCTAAGGTCACTGTGGATATCACAATGCGAGATGGAATGGTTGCAGAATTTGCCCAGGACGTAAAAGCCTGCGCGTTGGGTCAAGCAGCCGCAAGTATTACTGGCCAAAATATTTTAGGCGCAACTCCAGAAAATATCAAAAAAGCCCGGGACCAACTTGAAACTATGCTTAAAGACGGAGGGCCAACTCCAGAACCACCTTTTGAAGGCTTTGAGGTCTTAACTCCTGCTGTGGAATATAAAAATAGACACGGGAGCATATTGTTGGTGCTGCAAGCAGCTTCGGATGCCTGCGACAAAGCGATGGTAAAATAACTATACGCTAGTAAATTAATACTTTTAATTCAAAATGTTATTTCTATGATTATTAATTTAAAAACATAAAATAAATTTATAAATTTGGAATAAATAAACCTACGTAGAGCATCGCAAGAATTGCAAAGGCACCAACGGCATCCTTCACCGCCTCTTTTGTTTCAGCCAGCCGTGCAGATTTCATACGTTCCTGACGAGCAGTGTAAAAGTATAAATACATAGTGAATCTCCAGTTAATTTCTTGTTGCCAATTTGTTCTCATACCTAAATTTATTTGTAAAGAACATTTAAGGAACATATGTGAACAAAATATCTAACCTACTGTTATTAAACGTATAGATTTATCATGTTCCATTAACCATAATAAGTGCCTAGCGGCATGCCCTCGTAGGCTAGTGAGTGCTGGATCCTTGTATAAAAGCAATCGAGCGTCTTCATGCGCTGTGGCCATTAAACCGGCCTGTTTCTCTATATCTGCAACTTTAAAACGCGGAAGACCTGATTGCGCTGTTCCAATAACATCTCCGGCACCTCGCATCTGGAGATCTTCCTCAGCAATATAAAAACCATCTTCACTTTTGCGCAAAATATTCATGCGTCGTTCACCATACTGACTAAGCGGGGGTTGATAGATCAAAAGACATGTCGATGCGGCTTGACCACGCCCAACTCGTCCTCGAAGTTGATGTAACTGTGCCAGTCCAAAATTTTCCGCACGTTCAATCACCATTATGGTTGCGTTGGGCACATCAACTCCAACTTCAATCACCGTTGTTGCTACTAAAACCTGAGTACGCCCAGCTACAAAATCAGCCATTGCTGCATCTTTTTCTGTAGAGGGCATCTGCCCATGGACCAAGCCAACACGTGCATCGTCTAAAGCTGCACGCAGAAATTTAAACCTCTCTTCGGCAGCAGTCAGATCTATAACTTCACTTTCCTCAACCAGAGGGCAGACCCAATAGGCCTGTTTCCCTGCCTCAATAGCGGTTCTTAGCTTCCCAACAACTTCAGCAAGTCGCGAAAGAGGTACTGCGGCTGTGGTGATTGGCTTTCTACCAGGTGGTTTTTCATCCAAAATCGAGACATCCATATCTCCGTATTGGGCCAGCTCAAGAGATCTCGGTATAGGCGTTGCTGTCATTACTAAAACGTCAACCATTATACCTTTAGCACCTAGAGCCATGCGTTGGTTTACGCCAAAGCGATGCTGCTCATCAATAATCGACAATCTTAAATCATGAAACTCCACCCCTTTTTGGAACACAGCATGTGTACCTACTAAGACTTGTATTTTCCCTGACGCAAGATTAGCCAGTTTCAATTTACGCCCACTACCCTTATCACGTCCAGTTAAGAGCTCCAACGTTACGCCTGCATAAGCCGCTATTAGACGTAGGCTTTCGAAGTGTTGGCGAGCCAAAATTTCTGTTGGAGCCATAAGAACCCCCTGCCCGCCAGCTTCAACCGCGTGAAGCAATGCCATGAACCCCACTAATGTTTTGCCAGCTCCAACATCCCCTTGGAGTAACCTATTCATCCGTCGTGGCACCTCCATGTCAGAGCAAATTTCCGCTATTGATCGCACTTGTGCTGAAGTAGGTTTGTAGGGAAGTTTTTTCCAAACCAAATCTTGCAAATGACCCTTTCCAACGGTCGCACGGCCCGCCAAAAACCTTGCTTGGCTGCGCGCAATAGCTTTGGTCAATTGATGCGCAAAAAACTCATCATATGCCAACCTCTCCCGTGCAGGCGCATCAGAGTAAATGTCAGCCAATGATTGAGGCCTATGCACCATATCAAGAGCCAATCCAAAGTCAGGCCATTTCTTAGATGTGATAATGGAAGGCTCAATCCATTCTGGCAGTTCCGGCACGCAGGCCAGTGCCCCTCTGACAGCTTTCTGCATGACTTTACTGGTAATACCGGCTGTGAGAGGGTAAACGGACTCAAATTCTGGCAGCTCAGATTGTTGCTCTGGTTTAACAATAAAGTCAGGATGAACCATTTGAGCGCGATTATCGAAAACCTCAAGCTTGCCAGATATTAAACGCTGCTCTCCAACTGGAAGTAATTTAGCAAGATAATCACCCCGTGCGTGAAAAAAAATAAGCTCAATTGACGTTTGGCTATCCTCAACAATTATTTTATAAGGCTTTCCACGTATTAGAGCCGGGAAGTGTTTCTTAACACAAACCAATACACTCACCGTTTTAGGCGCTAACTGACCTAAAACGGTCGGAACTAGGCTTCTATCAATCACAGAATTAGGCAGTGTAAAAATTAGGTCACGTGGCTTGAAAACCTTGAGTGCTTCAAACGAAATCGCAGTTTTTTCACCAATCCCCAGAAGTTTAGTAAGCTCCGAAAACAAAGGAAAAAGTATTTCTGGGCGCGAACTCATAAACCGCCAACTAGGGCAAGCCAGCCGTCCTCATCCAGCGTTTCAATACCCAAAGAAATAGCTTTCTTTGCCTTTGATCCTGCTCCATATCCAGCTACCAAAATATCCGTTTTTACGCTAATAGATCCAGAGACCTTTGCTCCAAGCTTCTCCGCACAGGCTTTAGCTTCCGAACGCGTCATGTTTTCAAGCGTCCCTGTGAAGACAATAATTTTGCCCGCAACTGGACTGCTTAAAATATCCACTGGTACGGCATCCAGAATATCCAATTCGTGGACCAATGCTGCAATAGCAGTAAATTTTTCAGGGTCTTGAAATGGCGTAACGACAGACTTCGCCATCACTTCACCTATTCCATCAATCTCAACCAATGCCTCCCACGAGGAACTACCCGCATGGGCTTCGCGCATCACTGTCTCAAATACGTTCCAAGTTAAAAAACGTGCAGCCAATAACTTGGCACCAGCTTCGCCCACGTGGCGAATTCCTAGAGCATAAATCAACCTATTAAGTGGAATTACACGTTTTTCATCGATGGCATCAAATAGTTTCTCAGCTGATTTTGCACCCCACCCTTCTAAGTTTTTTAGCTGTTGGGGTTGCCCGGGGCCATAGCGTTTCTTCAACATAAAAATATCTGCAGGAGTTGATACCCACCCACGCAAATAAAATTGCTCAGCTTGTTTAGCGCCTAAGCTTTCAATGTCGAAGGCTTGCCGTGAAACAAAGTGCTTCAGAGACTCAATTGTTAATTCATCCAGCAGAGATTCCCCTGAGTAGCGCCAAACAGCATCACCAGGAGACCGCACACCTTCAATACCCGCCGCTATTAATTTATTTTGAAAATTAAAGGGAACACTCGCCTTAGAACGGCGCCTCAAGTCAACGTCTGATATTTTAGGGATAACGTCACCGGCACGGTAGATTTGCA
>JAPKEA010000286.1 GCA_028822275.1 Planktomarina sp.
TATTATTTTACGTCTTTACGAAATGAACCAAATTGCTGGCGGTTCGTTTACCACTTTGGATGATAAAAACATGTTGGGGGTCGAACGTGATGATTTAGCCGCCGAAATGGTAAAAATTGGTGCTAATATAATATATAAAGGCACCAATATGGCAGTGAATGTAAACGCCACTGGCGCAAATGTTCAGATCGGTAGTACAGTATTTGGATCGACTACAGTTAATATTGGCTTCGGGACTGTTGGAACTTTGGCTACAGCTTTGTCTACAACAAAAGCTAATATTACAACTGGTGGCGCGGCGTCAAACCTAACGGCAGATAAGCTGGCGGTAGACACGTTGCGCCTGCAGGCATCCTCACAATACAATCTGGCTGCGTGGGGCGCTTTGCATGCCGCTAACACTACTGCTGCCGCTAAGCAGGAACTGTCTTATTACAAGGATGTGGATTTTGCGGCAGAGACTTCTGAGTTAGCAAAAAACCAGATTATCGCTCAAGCCGGTACTGCGATGCTGGCCCAAGCCAATGCGCAGGGACAGGGCATTCTAGCACTTCTACAGACTTAAGTTTCTAAACAATTTCTATGTAGTGACGTTAACATTCTTAACGACGATTGAATAAAATAAGTTTAAAAGGAAATCAAATGGCTACTTTAGCAGCACACGGCAGTTACTACAGAATTCAAGACAACATGGCTCGTAATGGAATGTCATTAGCTGACAACATGCAGCGCCTTTCAAGTGGCTTGAAAAACGTTACAGCTGGATCGCGTCCTGGAGATGTAGCAGTAGTTAGCACATTAGAGGCCGGTGTTGCGACCTTAGCTTATGGTCACTCCTCTGCACAGACTGCTGTCGCGGCGCTTGAAATGGCTGTTGCTGACCTTGGTAGAATGTCTGATATTATTTTACGTCTTTACGAAATGAACCAAATTGCTGGCGGTTCGTTTACCACTGCAGATGATAAAGCCATGTTGGGGGCCGAACGTGATGATTTAGCCGCCGAAATGGTAAAAATTGGTGATAATATAATATATAAAGGCACCGATATGGGAGTGGTTGTAGGCGCCACTGGCGCAAATGTTCAGATCGGTAGTACAGTATTTGGATCTACTACAGTTAATATTGGCTTCGGGACTGTTGCAACTTTGACTGCATCATCAACTAATATTACAAACGGTACAGCTTCGACAAAACTAAGGGCAGATAAGCTGGCGGTAGACACGTTGCGCCTGCAGGCATCCTCACAATACAATCTGGCTGCGTGGGGCGCTTTGCATGCCGCTAACACTACTGCTGCCGCTAAGCAGGAACTGTCTTATTACAAGGATGTGGATTTTGCGGCAGAGACTTCTGAGTTAGCAAAAAACCAGATTATCGCTCAAGCCGGTACTGCGATGCTGGCCCAAGCCAATGCGCAGGGACAGGGCATTCTAGCACTTCTACAGACTTAAGTTTCTAAACAATTATCCAGTAGGTGGGTGACTGCGTGGCAATTAAATGTAAATTACTTTAGTGTTGCCTCTTAAATGGGTGTCTTCAGGACATAATATAAACTAATTGTGATCTACCGTTTATGAAGGTTAAATATTGTGTGTAGTAAACGGTGCTTGGATTAATTTTATTGCTTTTGGGAGTTTTCTAATAATATAAACACAAGTAGAGGTGGAGCGATGGCAGCAGAAAAAAAAGCAGACCATCCAGATGAGAACCTTAATTTAGTTCTAAAAAATAATGTGAAATCTGGCAGTCTTGAAACGGATGATGAAGTATCAGACATTGCAGTAGAACAAAAACAGGCTGAAACTGACTTCGCATTAAAACTTGTTGAAACTTTGATCTCGCTAAACACTGATGAGATAAGTAGCTTTGAAGCGATAAATAGATTTGTTAGTAAATCTGAGATTTGTTGTTTTACCTTGTTTGCCAGGTCAGTACCTCTCAACCCAATTGCCGCTGTATATCCAGAGGGTGCGTTCCTGATTTTTAGAGGTGTTTCTGTTCCAAAATCAGTTAATCTCACTGAAAAAAAACTATCAGAGGTAGAAGAAAAAATAATGGCGGGCCACGATATAAATGGCGACAATTTACATCTATTAGAATTGCCACCTGAAATGTTAAATGCTTTCGAGATGGCCGTCACAATTTACAATGGAAAAGCAGATAAGCTAAGAACATCTTACCTGGCGGCGGTTAAGAATGCAAAGGCGCAGGTCATGGAAATCTCAGCGGCTATTATCTGTGTGATTATAATAACAGGGACTGCGTTAACTCTGCTAACTAATTGATTAAAAAATATTTAGTGATCAAATTACTTATTTTCTACTAATAATACGGGAAGTCTTTGATACGGGAAAAACCTATTATAAGTATGACCCGTCATGAAGTTTACCGTCCAATACGTACGGGAGTTCATCCAATTTTTATCGCCAGTCCAGTAAGCTTCAGCCGAAAGATTTGGAAAGTACTTTGAATTTATTTTGGGGGGTGCGCATTCATCGCAGACCAGGCTCATCAATTCCTTGCGTGAGGGCAGGCGCCAATTACCTCCTAATTGCTGTTTTGCTTGCTTAAGTGCGATTACTATTTCTTCGTGATTAAGTTTGACCAGTTGACCCGTGCAAGTCTCAACGCTGGGATCCCAGACCTGGCCCACGGAACATCTCAGCCAGGTCACGCCGGTCGTCACATCTTTGATAGTATGGTCGGAACCAAAAAATTGAGCCTCTGCGGTCCCGCATGTTATGAATAAAAGTACAATCAACCGGACTATGCGCATGTTAATATTGTCCTCTCAAAAGTTAATGCTAGTTCTATAAGCAATAATTATACCATTTTTTTGTCTAATCATATAATGAATGGTACATATCTTGAATAGCAAGTCACAACAATTGGAGGAAATAATATGGATCTGGCATCACTCATAGGGTTTGTTGGCGCTATCGGAGCAATTTTAGCAGCCATGATTGCTGGTGGCGGCATCGCGCCCTTTATCGACACACAATCAATACTTATTGTCTTTGGAGGGACATTTTTTGCCGTTATGTATGCGGCTCCCCTCCCAGTTTTCTTGGGAAGTTTCAAGGCGATGAGCAAAGCTTTCTTACCGCCAATTAAAAAATTGGATGAGACAGTTGAACGCATGGTGGAATTGGCCGGAATGGCGCGTAAGGATGGAATGATGGCCCTAGAAGGCCAGCCTGTACCAGACAAATTTTTTGAAAAAGGCATGCAAATGCTGGTCGATGGTGCTGACGAGCAGAAACTTGTCAAGCAAATGAATTCTGAAATTGGTTCGATGAAGTCGCGACACGAGGAAAATCAAACTTGCGTAAAGGGTTGGGTTGACGTGGCTCCGGCTATGGGAATGATTGGGACACTGATTGGTCTCGTTTTAATGCTTGGCAACATGGGTGATCCCAAATCTATTGGACCGGCGATGGCAGTTGCCTTGTTGACCACTCTGTATGGTGCATTCGTGGCGAACGTTCTTTTTGCCCCAATTGTTACAAAATTAGAGGGCTATACAAAATACGAGATCGTTTATCGCAAAGTGGTTCTGGAAGGTCTGCGCGGAATTGCCAGAAGCGAAAGCCCACGGAATATTCAAGACCAAATGGCCGCTACTCTACCACCTAAGCTGCAAGCTAAATTTGAGATTGCTGCCTAATAATTTAACACTCTGAGGGGCACTATGGCCGAAGAAGAATTTCAAGAAGAAGCTGAGGAAGAGGAATGTCCAAAATGTCCGCCCGTTGGGGCGCCGGCATGGATGTCTACTTTCGCAGACATGGCTACACTACTAATGGCTTTCTTCGTCCTTATTCTGTCCTTTGCGGACTTTAATGTCCCGAAATTTAAACAAATTTCAGGTTCGCTAAAAGACTCGTTTGGTGTTCAAAAGATTGTTCCAGTAGTTGAACAACCTAAAGGAACTACTGTTATTGAATTGAATTTCAGTCCAAATCCAACACCCTCTGTGACGGAGACAATGCGTCAAAATACTACGGAACTTCAGAATCCTGTGT
>JAPKEA010000287.1 GCA_028822275.1 Planktomarina sp.
CAACGGAAGATGAGTAGTGTATTAAGTACCCTTTAATTCTCCACTCTTGGCCTACCTTGACCGTAGGCCAAGAGTGGATTTGTATCAGCGACTCAAAGTAAGCTTCAAATTGTTCTTGTTGTAAGGTATCAGGTGGGCAACCCTGCGAGAGAGATGGATCGCATAGAACTCGAGAAAAATTATATTGAGCTGGCCCAATTATAATCGGAGCTCGCCAATACTCGTGCGGAAGCAGATCAAGAAAGTAAGGAAGCGATTAAAAATATGGCAGCATCAGAATTGAAGGCCCGCCAAACCAATCAAGAAAAGATACACAAGATGGCAATCCGGGGGAGTGAATAGACGGAATAAGTCTTATTAACGGACAATTCATAGTAAAAAATGTCTGTTTTACTCTCACAGCGGAGACGTTTCAGCAGTCTTTGACTTAGACCGATTATAGCCATAAGTGTTCATTCAGTAATGCCAGCCACAATGGCTAAAAATGACTGCTAGTACCCCTTAGTGTAGATCTTCAGAATTCACATCCGTTTCAGGTGTTATCAGAGGTAACTGATTTGGGGCGAGAAAGTGATTGTAGTAGCCTCCTGTTATGAGAAACCCATTTCGCTATTTTTCTTCTGAGAATGACGGGGTCGGTACTGGCGCGCGATAGTTCACTACAAAATTCCGGACAGTGATGATTATCGTTCGCCTTATGGCCACCCTCTATCGTTCAGGAACTTAGATATGTTTCTCAGCGACTACGTTCTGGGTTTGCACGCCCAAACCATCGATACCCAGATGAACTATATCGCCAACCTTTAGATAAGTTGGAGGGTTGAGACCCAGTCCAACACCTGGGGGCGTGCCCGTTGAAATTACATCCCCAGGGTAAAGAGTGAAGAACTTTGACAGGTAACTTACAATATGGGCAACGGTGAAAATCATCGTATTGGTGTTGCCGTTTTGATACCGGTGGCCATTGACTTCCAACCAGAGGCCAAGATCTTGCGGATCAGCGATTTCATCGCGAGTCACCAACCACGGTCCGGTCGGGCCAAAGCTATCACAGGATTTCCCCTTAACCCACTGACCCGTGCCTTCAATTTGCATTTCGCGTTCAGAAACATCATTGATGACACAATATCCAGCAATGCTATCCAAGGCCTCGTCTTCTGAAATGTACTTGCTCTTTTTGCTGATGACGACTCCGAGTTCCACTTCCCAATCTGTTTTGGTAGACCCCCTCGGCATGACAATATTGTCATCTGCACCGCACATGGCGCTTGTATATTTTGCAAATAAAATTGGCTCATCGGGAATTGGCAAACCGCTTTCTTTAGCATGATCGGAATAGTTCAGGCCAATACACATAAATTTCCCTACGCCAGATACACAGGTTCCAATCGCGGATTACCATCGACAATGGGTAAGTCCCCAACATTCAGAGCAGCCAGTTTAAACAAACTTTCATCAGATAATACATCTCCGGCAATGTCATCTGCATGTGCAGACAGATCACGAATATTGCCGTCGTCATCTAACAGACCGGGTTTCTCATGGCCCACAAGGCCGTATCTCAGTAATTTCATCGTGTTATGTCCTAATTAATTATCAATTTAGTGGCGTTAGTCGAGATGGAAGACTTCTTCCATAGAAGTCCAAAGTTCGAAGTCAGGGTTATTAGTAATTGGTAACAGACAACATTTGTCGCAAACCTCTTCCCAACGAATAATTTCTGGGTGGCTTGAAAAAATCCCCATGTCATTTTCAAAATCCTCACCGCTGTATTCGAGATATTCAAACGCTAGATCATCAACGACGAAAATGCTGTAATTTGAAATGCCTGCTTGCGACAAAGCATCCGTGACATCGTGCCAGACTTTGGTATGGAGCCGTTTATACTCTGCAATCATTTCTGGTTTTATACGAACAGCCTTGGCATATCTGTGCATTGAATTATGCGCCATCATTTACGGTCTATCTTTTGAAATTATTTGGTCTAAAAATTAGTAAGTTGCACGACCACCTGAGAGATCAAAAACAGCACCGGTAGTAAAAGAATTTTCTGCACTTGAAAGCCAACTGATCATGGCAGCGGCTTCATCAACTTCCAAAAAACGGCCCCTAGGAATTTTGGCAAGCATGTAGTCGATATGCTCTTGTGCCATTTGGTCAAAAATTCGTGTACGTGCAGCGGCTGGAGTGACACAATTTACACTTATATTGTCCGATGCATGCTCCTTACCCAGCGTCTTTGTCAAGGCAATGACTGCTGCCTTGGATGCTGAATATGCACCTGCATTTGGATTGCCCTCTTTGCCAGCGATAGAGGCTACATTTACCACTCGACCCTAGCCGGATTTGACCATATACGGTAAAACACTACGACAGCAGTTAAATATGCCACCAAGATTAATATCAATGACTTTATTCCACTCGTCTATAGGGTAATCGATGACAGCGGCATTAAGCCCCGCTATACCCGCATTGGCTACAAGTACATCAATTTTACCATGCTCGTCATTTACTCGTTTGGCAGCAGCCTCAACACCATCTGTATCGGTTACATCAACATTATAGGCAAATGCATTTGGCCCCAGATCTTTGGCTGACTTTTCAGCAACTTTCTGATCATGATCCCAAAGCACAACGATTGCCCCCATGTTTATAAATTTCTTGGCCACAGCGAAACCAATTCCTTGTGCTCCGCCCGTCACAATTGCGACTTGATTATTAAGATCTGTATTATTCATGTTTGTGTCCTTTCTGATAGCGATTATTAACGACAATTATCGAAAGGTCGAATAAGCTTGAGCGCTTCACGATCAAGCTCCAATCCAAACCCTGGAGTATTGGGAAGTTCTATATACCCGTTAACAGGCAGTGGCTCATTTTTGAACATCGTTCCAAAATTCGGTTCGATTTTATCGGCCTGCGCACTCATCATCATAAATTCCGCCAGATGAATATTGTCGAAGCACATTGCCATATAATATCCGTATACACCGCACCCGTGGGGAACCAAGGCAACGGACTGCGCATCTGCAAGTGCCGCGATTTTAATGAATTCAGTAGGACCGCCCATCCACATTACATCCGGTTGCAACAGGTTTACGCCTGTCTCAATAAGCTGCTGATAGCCATAGCGTGTATATTCATGTTCGCCTGTCGCAAAATATGCGCTACAGCCCATCCCCTGTAATCTTTTTGCCAATTTGGCATGACCGACATAATCGTCAGGCATCAATGCCTCTTCAATCCAGATTAAATTGTAGGGTTCCAGATTTTTTGCAAGATTCGCCGCATACTCAACATCAAGAGCCATATAACAATCCAGCATCAGGGGGAAATCAGGGCCAACTTTCTCTCGCCAATTTTTGACAAATTCAATGTTGCGATTCATACCGCTCGGTCCTTCACTTGGGCCATAAGGCAATGGAATTTTAGCTCCGTGAAAGCCCAATTCTTTGGCAATGTCGGGACGCGAGCCCGTTGCGTAAACCGGCACGCGCTGCTTTGTTCGGCCACCCATCAGATTATAAACTGGTTCATTTACTGTTTTGCCATAAAGGTCCCACAGCGCCAGATCAATTGCGCTGATCGCATGCATAGTTAGCCCCTTGCGGCTGTAGTGTATAGAAGCACGCCACATCTGATCCCATATATACGTGCGATCACGAACACTCTGTCCCTCAACAAACATAGCGAGATGCTTCTCAATGAGAAATGCGGCGGCTTCTCCGCCAGTGCTAACACCGATGCCAATAAGCCCGTTGTCATCTTCTACTTCAACGATGACAGTCGAGATTTTGGCTACACCCCAGGATTGCCGGGACTTGGAATATTCAGGAAACCGTGACATTGGGTTCGCAATCGGGGGGTGACTGGTTTTATGATCCCATTCACCATTTGCGTCAGTATGACCCATAATCCAATGTGAACTGTCAGTGTCATGAACATCACTGGCACCATATTCATCAGCGCAAGAAACATAGGCTCGAACTTCTGTTATTTTGGCATGTCCAGGAGTTGGAATTA
>JAPKEA010000018.1 GCA_028822275.1 Planktomarina sp.
GCAGTTTCTATTATGCTTGGAAAGGTTGGTGTAAAACAGTTAGTATGTCTTATCCTCTGGGAAATTAGATGTAATCTCTAAACTAGAACTGGATAGTTACGAAACTGCATCTGGCCTCAAAACAACAATGATGCTTTTAGGAGGTTGGGATGAATTGTTAATGTTACCTGAATTGGATATCGACGAAGCAATCAAAGCTGCAAAAAAACTGAGGGCTACTAGATGCCTTGGCAGTAGCAGTCATTCTACTGATAATTATACGGGCGACATTAAAATACTTAAGCGTCACTCGTTTTCATGATTGCCAGAATTCGATACGAAGTCTACACAAAGCCCACTAGATTAGAGTTAATGGGCACTTCATTTTCTTTTAAGATGTCTTTAGCGTCCAACTCAGCTATCAGTTGCAACTTAACTTTTTCAACATAGTTACTGCGCTCGTACCCTAACTCTTTAAATTGGCAATCGGATATATAACGCATCGCAGATGCACTTACAGATGCCTGACGGGCGACAACAATGGCTTTAAATAATTGTCTAAACATTTTGTTTCCTTCAATATAACAATAACTTTCTATCGCCATACTGACTGTCCTACATCAGATAATTTGGAAATGCCGATATGCGCATAGCGCATACATACCCATCAAAAAGCTAATTATACGCTTACATTTAGTTTAAATTTGCAGATTATTATAAGTCCACAGTCCTAATTGAGATTTGCGTGGCACCCAAAAGTATAGTTTAACCATTTACTTAAAGACCACATACCAACATGAAGCCATAAAGGATAATACCAACAGGTATTGTTTTGATATTAATTAGTTAAAATTATAAGTTTCAAATTATGAAAGTAAGAGAATTCAGTATGAGGATTTATCAATTTTTCATCATAATTTTATGTTTGGCTGGATGCAGCTTGTCTCCATCTTTAAGAGATCCAAAGCTATCTGAGCAACAATTGAATTTAGAAGAGTTTTTCAATGGAAATGTTATAGCCTATGGACAGTTTCAAGACGTTTTGGGGAATGTTAGCCGTCGCTTTAATGTCAATATCCATGGGACTTTGAACCAAGATCAACTTACATTAACAGAGAATTTTTCATATTCGGACGGAACCACTGAACAGCGTATTTGGAATTTAACCAAAGTAGGAGATCAAAAGTGGACTGGTTTCGCTGATGGTGTTCAAGGTAAAGCTGAGGGCGAAGAGTCTGGAGACACATTCTACTGGAACTATACTATTGATTTGCCCTTACCTGATGGAAAAATGCGCGTCACCTTCAATGACTATATGTGGCTTTTGTCTCCCAACCGTATGTTGAATAAGGCATATATGTCCAAATGGGGTATTCCTTTGGGAGAGGTAACAATTATATTCGAAAAACAATAAATAAAGGTTAGGACAGAAGCAGTGCATGGGTATTTCGGATAAGTTAGCTTTAGTATTCCAACCCAAATACCTTGTTTCGCGGAAATAACCTCTCTAACGTACTTGCCAATATTTAAGGCATCCACTTAACTAAGCCAAATGCATGCTCTTCGTTTAATTTATTAACTGTTGGCGAGATTAGCACCATCTAGTAAGTTTACGAGTAAATTCAAGCAACTAATCAGTTACCATATGTCTCTGGATCATCCTTAACCAACACTGTAGTTTTATGATCAACAAGAATGCCGATTATAACAAAGTGTTCAAATAGAACCACCTTCCACCATAAAATTATTTGCCGAGCAGGCCGCAGAGTCGTCAGAAGCCAGAAACAGCACCATCCTTGCTACATAAGCAGGATCAATCGGATCAGGTAGACATTGACGGTCAATCTGTTTGGCTAAAGATTCTGGAGTAACCCAAAGATCTTTTTGCCGCTCAGTCATTATCCAACCAGGAACAACAGTGTTCACACGGATACGATTCTCGCCTAAATCTCTTGCCATTGTGCGTGTGAGCCCGTGTACAGCTGCTTTTGCTGTTGCGTATGCAGGAAAGCCTCCACCTGCCTCCCACCACGAATTTGATCCCATGTTTATAATTGATCCACCGCCTAATCCAATCATTCCATCGGCCACTGCTTGTATGGCAAAAAACATGTGTCTTAGGTTATTATTTTGACGTTCATCCCAATATTTAGCAGTCACATCACGCCAATCATGGCGATCATCTCGTGCGGCATTATTGACCAATACTTCTGCTGGACCGAGCTGCTCTGCCAGCTCAGAGAAAGATTTTTGCAGAGAGTCAATATTACGTAGATCGCAATATGAAAACATATGCTCACCATTTAACTTGCCTAACATCGCTCCTGAAGCTTCACGGTCGATATCAATAAATCCAACTTTAGAGCCTTGGTCAGCGAAAGCCGTTACTATTTCAGCGCCAATACCTGAGGCACCGCCGGTTACAAACACGGTTTTATCACGAAGGCTTGGATATTCTGCGTATTTTCGTACCATTCTTTCTCAATCTGTATTTAGGAGCTGAGAAACTACTCATCTTTGCAATATCAGTCAATCACCCCTGCTTTTCGCAAAGCCTCTATCTTGGCTATTGGTAAACCTAACTCTATCAAAATTTCATTTGTATGCTGCCCATACCTAGGAACATCTCTACTCTCTTCCGGTCCCCCATGCGCAAATTGATATGCTGCAATACCAACCCCTCGAACTTGTATTTGTGGCTCGTCTAATGCTTCAGGCAGTGTTCTGACACGCGCTGCAGGCACATGGGCCGCGTTTAGTGCCTGCTCCCAATCAGTCGCGGTCTTGCGCATCATGTGAACTGCTATCACGGCTCGGTCAGCCTCAACGCGTGATGCCAAATCATGCCTTTGTGTACTGAGAACCTCAGATGATAAGAGATCCTCACCAATAGTTTTCATTAAATTTGAACATTGTTTTGAAGTCCAGGCTCCAACCATAAGTCTGCCATCTTTGGTTTCAAACGTCGCATAGCCGGGTCGCAAAGGATGATTATTCCCACATGGGTATGGGTGGTTTCCAGAAGCGCGCGTTTCAGACACATTAGCTGCCATAAGCATCATAGCGGCATCCGCCATTGCGACATCGATGAATTGCCCCATTCCCGTTCTCGTTCTTTGGAACAGAGCTGCAGAAATAGCGACTGCAGCCTGCGCGCCTGTGCCGTAATCCACAACAGGAGGTCCAATGCGTACCGTGGGGCTGCCAGGAGCGCCATTGCTTGCCATCATCCCTGTGAAAGCCTGTATGACCACATCATAAGCTGGGTCACCAGCTTTAGGACCCGTTTGCCCAAAGCCTGAAATCGAACAATAAATAAGTTGTGGGTTGAGTTTGGCCACGCTGTCATAACCCAATCCAAATCGATGAAGCGCAGAGCCAGCATAATTTTGAACTAAAACATCCGCCCGCTTGATCATCTCAACCATAACTTCTTGGCCAGATTTTTTATTTAAATCAATTGCTATGGCACGTTTCCCTGCATTCTGAGGCGTAAAGTGAGTGCCAATACCTTCAAGATTTAGATCTTCGATTGAACCCTCCTCACGCATCATGTCATACCGGCCTAAAGGTTCTACTTTGATAACATCCGCACCCAGAACAGATAATTGATAGGTACAGAATGGTCCCGCTAAAACATGGGTCAAATCTAAAACTTGGATACCTTCAAATGGTTGCATACCAATCCCCCCCCCCGTTAATTTAAATCAGAGATAAACCCTAAAACAAGCTCAGGTTGCGACATCACCTAAATTAAAACAAAGATTTAGGTCTTTAATTTATGTCTCAACTGAGCTTTTAAGAATAAAAAATGGCCTAGTTATTCACGCAGCAGAGCACCCTTTGGGTCAAATGGTGGCTCCTTCAGCACTATACCTTTGTGGGGAAGTCCAATTACCATAACCTTAACCTCATCCCCTGGAGAGACATTCTTGAGATAACACAGAGCCAAGGACTTTTTGACGCCGTACCCATAGGTGCCGGATGTGACGCGGCCAACACCATTGCCGTCCATGTCAAAAATCGGCTCACCACCCGTTGCATCTGCCTTGGTTGTATCCAAAATTTCAATAAGAGATAGGATCTCCCGAGGTGCTTTATCTTTGATAGCCAGATATGCATCTTTGTGAAGAAAGTCCTTATCTAGTTTGATCAAAGCCTCAAGGCCGACCTCTTGCGGCCAATATTCAGGGCTGTACTCACGCGACCATGATCCATAGCCTTTCTCAATCCGTAGGCTCATCAAGGCTCGTCCTCCAACGGGTCCTGCTCCGTAAGGCCTACCAGCTTCTAACAGCGCATTATAAAGGCACAACTGATCTTCGGTTTTGCAATGTAATTCCCATCCAAGATCCCCTGTAAAAGAGACCCGCAAGGCCAAACAGTCGATGCCGGCCAATTCAATTTGTTTTGAACGCATGAAGGGGAAATCTGCTGTTGCAAGAGACGTGTTCGTCAGGCGCTGTAGTAAATTACGGGACATTGGACCCGCTACGTTAAAGCCACACATCGCATCGGTCAGGCTCTCAAAAGTAACACCGGCTGGCATTGGAACCATATCCCAGAACCTCTGGTGGTACCGTTCTGCCATGCCAGAGCCAATAATCATGAATTCGGCATCACCCAAACGGGTTACTGTGAAATCACCCGCAATTCCGCCCCTAACGCCAATTAAGGGCGTCAGACAAGACCGCCCCACCGTTTTAGGCATATCATTTGCAAAAATTGCGTTCAGCCAGTCTGCGGCAGCCGTTCCACGAACGCGGTATTTCGCAAAGTTTGAAATATCAATGACGCCAGCCTTCTCACGTAGCATCCTACATTCTCGGCCAACAGGTTCAAACCAGTTTTGTCGCGTAAACCCATTAGTGTCTTTAATGCCGGGCTTATCTGCAAACCATTGAGCATGCTCCCAACCGTAATTTAATCCAAACACTCCACCTAGAGTTTTCTGCAATTCATGGATTGGACGCACACGGACCGGCCTGCCCGCTTCACGTTCTTCATTTGGAAAGTGGATAGCAAAGCGTCTAGCATATTGATCACCAACACGGGCTTTGGTAAAAGCTTTATCCGCCCATTTTCCAAATCGCGCCACATCCCAAGCGAACATGTCATAATGACTTTCACCTTCAATGATCCATTGAGCAGACATGAGGCCCATGCCACCAGACTGGCTAAACCCAGGAATGATCCCGTTGCAGCAGAAGTAATTTTTTAGATCTGGATGTGGTCCATAAAGCACATTGCTGTCAGGTGACCAAATCATTGGTCCGTTAATCACTCGTTTGATCCCAGCAGTCCCAATAGCAGGCACCCGTTCGATGGCACGCATCATGTTTTCTTCAATACGATCAAGGTCATCCGCAAAAAGTTCATGCGCAAAGTCTAGCGGGGTCCCCTCTTCAGCCCAGAACCTCAGGTCTTTTTCATAAGCTCCAACCAAGAGCCCTTGGCCTTCTTGGCGTAAGTAATACTCTCCATCACGGTCAGCGACCGAGGGTAAGCGGCGGCCCATGTCAGCAATTTTTGAAATTGCTT
This sequence comes from Planktomarina sp., assembly GCA_028822275.1. GTDB lineage: Bacteria > Pseudomonadota > Alphaproteobacteria > Rhodobacterales > Rhodobacteraceae > Planktomarina. The sequence continues at coordinate 5,521 of JAPKEA010000018.1, forward strand.
CAGTCACAAAATACTGATGTTCTGTTGGCTGTAGCGGCAGCTCAATACCCGCCAAAGCGGCCACTTCGCGTCCCCAAAGTCCCGCTGCATTTACTACCCATTGCGTATGGATATCACCGTTAGAAGTGCGAACGATCCAGCTACCGTCCAATTGCTGCTCGGTTCCAGTTACAGGTGTAAAACGGTGGATTTCAGCGCCCCGCGCCCGTGCACCAGCCGCATAAGCATTGGTCACACCTGATGGATCAACATTGCCACCCTCCGGCTCAAACATAATGCACCGAACCCCATCATAATTAACCAGAGGATGAAGGCGCTCAGCCTCATCTCGACTAACTTCATGGAAATTCATTCCATAAAACTTCGCTTTTGCGGCCTGTAACCTTAATTGGTGCTCACGGTTTTCTGTTTGCGCTAAGTAAAGACTACCAGGTTGGAAGACTCCACAGCCCTGCCCTGTTTCAGCTTCCAACTCTTTGTACAAATTCATCGTATAATGTTGGATACGGCTGATATTTGTGCTGTCATGCAGCCCATGGATATTCGCAGCGGCATGCCAGGTGGAACCGGAAGTTAACTCATCCCGCTCAAGCAAAACGACATCCGTCCATCCCAATTTAGTCAAATGGTAGAGGATAGAGCAGCCGATTACTCCGCCGCCGATTATAACAGCTTGGGTATGCGTTCGCATAATATTCGTCTTTCTAAGTAGTTTTCTAAACTAAGGAAATTTCCAACTTTAATAGCAAAAAATGCCGCAAAACGACATTTAATGTCATATTCAAGTGATGCTTATCCAAGACATTAAAAAACACTAGCTAAAATCAAGTTTAGTTCTTTTTTACACTTAGATATCGCAATCCACTAGTCAAATCAAAAATCAAGATTAATAATGCCTAAAAAAAGGAGAAGTAAAATGCAAACCACTACTCGGGTTGCGGTCATCGGCGGTGGTGTCGTGGGATGCTCAGTATTGTATCACCTGACTAAATTAGGTTGGTCAGACGTTATGCTAATTGAACGCTCGGAGTTGACATCCGGGTCCACATGGCATGCCGCGGGTGGATTTCATACCTTGAATGGCGACACAAATATGGCAGCCCTCCAAGGGTATACAATAAACTTATACAAAGAACTGGAAGAAATAACTGGCCTGTCGTGTGGACTGCACCATGTCGGCGGCATAACTCTAGCGGACAACCAAGATCGTTTTGACATGCTTGTCGCCGAACGTGCCAAACACCGTTATATGGGGCTTAAAACAGAAATTGTGGGTCCAGAAGAAATTGCAAAAATTGCCCCGGTAACTAATTTAGATGGAGTAATTGGTGCGCTTTATGATCCCTTGGACGGCCACCTCGATCCCTCTGGTACAACCCATGCCTACGCCAAGGCAGCACGCATGGGGGGGGCCACAATCGAGACACATTGTAAGGTTCTCCAAACTAATCAGCGTCCAGATGGAACTTGGGATATTATAAGTAACAAAGGCAGCATTCATGCCGAACATATTGTGAATGCAGCAGGTCTTTGGGCGCGTGAAGTTGGAGCAATGGCCGGAGTTTACTTCCCACTTTTGCCAATGGAGCACCAATATATTATAACTGAAGAAGTTCCAGAGATCGCATCCATAATTGACGCAGGTGGTGAACATCCTCATGTGATGGATCCAGCGGGCGAAAGCTATTTGCGGCAAGAAGGCCGCGGCTTGTGCATAGGTTTCTATGAACAACCATGTCGGCCATGGTCAGTAAACGGAACTCCTTGGGATTTCGGGCATGAGTTGTTGCCAGATGATTTTGACAAAATTGAAGACAGTATAGCCTTTGCCTACAAGCGTTTTCCTGCGCTCGGACGTGCTGGAGTAAAATCAGTTATCCACGGTCCATTCACATTTGCACCTGATGGAAATCCACTGGTTGGGCCTGTTCCTGGTATACGGAATTACTGGTCAGCTTGCGCTGTTATGGCTGGGTTCAGCCAGGGCGGCGGCGTTGGTCTCACATTGGCACAATGGATGGTTGAGGGCGAACCTGAACGTGATGTATTCGCAATGGATTGCGCACGTTTTGGCAAATGGATCACCCCGGGATACACAGTTCCAAAAGTGATAGAGAACTATCAGCGGCGGTTCTCAGTAAGTTATCCAAACGAAGAATTGCCTGCTGCCCGTGGCGTTCGAAGAACGCCAATGTATGATAAATTTTCAGCGATGGGTGCAGTTTGGGGGGCTCAATTTGGTCTCGAAGTACCAAACTATTTTGCAAAAGACGGTGAGCCTGACTTTGAGACGCCATCATTCCGCAGATCTAACGCGTGGGAAGCCACCAAACGAGAGGTCAAAGCTGTCAGGTCAGGTGTTGGGATTAATGAGGTTCATAATTTCTCAAAGTTCTGGGTCACAGGCCCTAACGCTCGCAGTTGGCTTGACCGGATCATGGCAGGTCGGATTCCTAGACCCGGACGATTATCACTTACGCCAATGTTATCTCCAAAAGGTAAATTAGTCGGAGACTTCACTGTTTCTTGCGTCGAGGAAGGCAAATTTCAATTGACTGCGAGCTATGGCAGCCAAGAATTCCACCACCGTTGGTTTTTACAAAACATGGACAAAGGGGTTCAACTGGAAAACATATCAGACAGGCGAAACGGTTTTCAGGTCGCCGGCCCAAAAGCCGCCGAAGTTCTGCAACGTTGTACGGCAACAGATGTATCCAAAATAAAATTTCTAGATGTAATGGAAGTAAATGTCGGAGATACTGCATGTTTGCTGCAGCAGGTCAGCTATACCGGGGGCCACGGCTTCGAACTATATTGCGATCCGATGGCTCAACGTTCGTTATGGGACACTCTATGGACGGCAGGACGGCCAGACGGCATAACTCCGTTTGGGATGCGGGCTATGATGTCCTTACGTTTGGATAGGTTCTTTGGCTCTTGGATGGCAGAATTTTCACCAGACTATACCGCAGCAGAAACTGGCCTTGATCGATTTATCAGTTTTAAAAAAAATACCAACTTCATTGGGCGTGCCGCAGCCGAAGCGGAGCGTGCAACGCCCCCAGAACGCCAGCTAGTGGCCTTTGAAGTTGAAGCGTCTGACGCAGATGTTGTAGCCTATGAGCCCGTGTTTATCGATGGTGAAGTCCAAGGTTTCTGCACGTCAGGCGGTTATTCACATCATGCTGAAAAATCTATTGCTTTCGCCCTTGTACCAAGAGACAAGGCAATGGTCGATTTAGAGGTTGAGATTGAAATTTTAGGTCAACGATGCATCGCACGCCGCATCATTGAGCCTCTGATCTAGTGGATCTAGCGTGGTGATATGAACACTGACAGTCAAATAAAGCCCCTGATTTTAATTTGCGCCGCAGGGCAATCCAGACGCATGATGCCCCGCGACAAACTCATGTTACCAGTTAATGGACAGCCCATGTTGCGGCATTTAGGACTTGAAATTGCAGAATTAAATTATCCGACAGTCGCCGCCCTGCCCCCGCGCCCCCATCCTCGGTGGGATGCCCTGGACGGATTAGACATTTTATGTTGTTCATTTAGGGAAAGCGTCGAGGGGCTTTCTGGGACATTGCGCGCAGCAGTCGCAACTATCCCACAAGAAATCACCCATCTTTGTGTCGTATTGGCAGATCTGCCACATCTCCAAGCGTGCGATTTCATAGATGTATTCAAAGCTGTAAGGGCCAACCCATCGGCCACAATCTGGCGACCAATTACAGCCTCTGGCCAACCTGCACACCCAACGGTATTTCACCGTCGGAGCTTCCAGGCGTTTGCAACTATAAAGGGTGACGAAGGCGCAAAGAACATCATATCAGCATTCCAAAAAGATATGATTTCAGTTTCATGTGATCCAGTGTCAGGAGTGCATGACATTGATACTCCGGAAGAGTATTTGGAGTTTTTAAAGCAACAAGAAAGCTTCGTTCCATGATAGGCTCAAAGTGTTTACTAATCCCTTTTTACATACCTTTTGATGAAAAATAGCTTATTTTATGCAAATGCGGTATCAGCTTTATCAAAACTTTCAAAATCCACATAAGTTTTGGAGCTAGTCGGTTTAATTACGTTATAAATTACTCAACAATTTCCAAAATAAAATTGGCAAGGTTCTTATTATTATAAACCTTAATCAGATTTAAAAGGCAAAAGACTTTGGCTATATTTCAAAAAAAACAGAAAAAACTCCTGATAATTTTAGGTTCAATAACATTATTGTTTTCGATTTTTACGGGTTTAGCGCTCATAATTGCACCCAAATATTTAGAGACAAAACAAATTGAAAGAGACGATACTACAAAGTGCAAGTCTTACAGGGCCTTAGAAGAAATTGCTGTCGCAATGTATCGTAACGATCCTGACGGAGCTGATTGGTTGTTAAAGGCAAAAGAAGCAGAAACCAGACGGAAGCAGCACAAATGCTCACAAATAATCTTTAAATAATTTGCATAAACTCGAGCAGCTACTGTTCTGCATCTTTTTTTGATTCAATAAATGGTATTGGTAAACTAATTAGCCTGGCCAATATAGGCTGTCGCCTCAATTTCCAGCAGCGCGTCATCTTCGACGAGACCCGCCACAACTAGCATAGACATCGCAGGAAAGTGACGGCCAAGTACTCGACGATAGACTTCGCCAACTTCTCGTTGGCGCTCCGCATATTCTTTTTTGTTAAGTACAAACCATGTCAGACGTGTTATGTCTTCAATCCGGCCATCGGCCGCCTCAACAACCTCAACAATGTTGCGCAATGCTTGTTCCATCTGGCCAATAAAATCATGGCTCTCAAAGATATGATCTACCGTCCAACCAATTTGACCGCCAACGTAAAGTGTCCCATCAGATGAAAGCATCCCGTTTGCATATCCTTTGGCTTTGGCCCATCCTTTTGGCTGTATTACTGTGTTGGTCATTTGTCACTCCGAAGATAAAGAGTTAAGCCGTTACGCATTGTATTAGACAACTTTTGAGGACGACCATCCGCGTTTACATAAACGATTGTAGCATCTGAGCTGAATCTTTTTTCAGCACGGCAATCCGCATTAATGGACAACTTAAGGCTTGAACCACCTATTTTGATAACCTCCAAATTAATGGTTAGATTGTCACCGTGTCTGCTGGGTGCATGGAAAGTCGCCGATATCTGTGCAGTCGGCACTCCCGCAGTTGGATGAAGCGTTTCAAATGGGACGCCAATTTCACAAAAGAACATCTCAACGCAGTCATTTATCATCTCAAAATAACGAGGATAAAAAACAATCCCCGCGGGATCACAATGCTTGAAAAGCACTTTTTGGTTCATCTTAAACTTCACTATGCGCCTCCAGCTTTTAACATAAAACGCTTAATTTTTCCAGTCTCAGTCTTCGGCAAGTCAGACACAAAAACAATGCTTCGTGGATATTTAAACGGCGCAATCATGGATTTCACATGATCCTGTAGTAGCTCAGCTTGCTTTAGCGTTTTATCAATGCCGTCAGATACAACAATATGCGCTTCTACAATCATTCCGCGTTCTTGGTCTGATGCGCCTATTACAGCACATTCCGCCACACTATCATGGGCCAGCAGAGCTGCCTCAACCTCAGGTCCTGCAATATTATATCCTGATGAGATAATCATGTCGTCATTACGAGCTGAAAAGTGAAAATAGCCGGAATCATCTTGAACAAAAGTGTCACCAGAGATGTTCCACCCGTTCTGCACGTATTCCTCTTGTCGCTGTCCCCCCAAATACCGACAACCCGTAGGGCCCTTTAGTGCCAGTCGCCCAGCAGTTCCCCGTGGGACCTCGATCCCGTCTGGTCCAATGATTTTGGCAAGATACCCTGTGATAGGCTTACCCGTACACGCTGGCCTGTGGTCATCAAACCTGTTTGAGATAAAGATATGCAACATCTCTGTGGCTCCTATCCCGTCAAGCATAGGTTTACCCGTTTTGGCGATCCATTCCTCATAAACGGGTGCGGGCAAAGTTTCACCTGCTGAGACCGCTGCCCGAAGCGATGACAAATCAGCGCCCTCGTCCATGGCACGCAGCATCACTCGGTAAGCTGTCGGTGCGGTAAAGCATACTGTTGCACGGTATTTTTCGATGATCTCTATCATGGAAGATGGAGTTGCCACTTCAAGCAGTGTGGCAGCAGCACCAAACCGCAGAGGGAAGATAGCGAGCCCCCCCAAACCAAAGGTAAATGCCAAAGGAGGTGAACCTACAAAAATATCCTCCGGTGAAACATCTAAAACTTCTTTCGCGTAACCATCTGCAATAATTAAAAGATCGCGATGAAAGTGCATCGTCGCTTTGGGGTCTCCTGTGGAGCCAGAGGTGAACCCAAGGAGGGCAACGTCATCATTCTTGGTTGCAAAAGCTTTAAATTTAACAGGCTTTTCAAGTGCTAATCTGTCCATCTCTGCTTCATGATTTGATGTACCATCAAACCCCATGACCCGTTTCAGCGTGAGATTGCCATTAGCACAGATATCCATCTCTTCCATTAAACGCGTATCACAGAGGGCAAATTCAATCTGAGCCTTATCAACGTATTTAATTAACTCCCCTGCACGCAGCATTGGCATGGAATTCACAACAACAGCCCCAACCTTGGTGGCCGCCAACCAACAGGCAACCATTGCCGGATTATTCGCAGAACGGATTAGCAAGCGATTACCAGGCTGGACACCCATGTCATCCACTAAAGTGTGTGCGATGCGGTTGGTCCAATCCGTTAGTTCTTTATACGTACGGCGGCGACCGTTTCCAATTAAGGCTGTATTGTCACCAAATCCTTTTTCAACCATTGCATCTGTTAGCTCTGTCCCCACGTTTAGAAAATCAGGGTAGTCAAATCCATCTAATAAAAATTCGGGCCAGCTCTCAATAGGAGGTAGGCTATCGCGGGTGAATGTATCCGTATGAGAGCTATAACTTAACATAATTTACTGCCCTATTGTTTGTCGTGCTATGATCACGCGCTGGACGTCAGACGCACCCTCATAGATCCGCAACGCACGAATTTCTCTGTATAATTTTTCAACAGTTTCGCCAGATCTAACCCCATCTCCACCGTGAAGTTGCACCGCACAGTCTATAACTTTTTGCGCCTGATCAGTCGAAAACAGCTTGGCCATAGCGGCTTCACGAGTAATACGCGGGGCTCCGCTGTCTTTGGCCCAAGCCGCGCGGTAGATAAGCAAGGCACTCGCATCGATATCGACAGCCATATCGGCAATATGGCCCTGCACCATTTGTAAATCAAACAACGGTGCACCTTGCACCTGCCGTTCTGTAACGCGTTTGATTGCCTCATCAAGCGCCCGCCTTGCAAATCCAAGAGCGGCAGCAGCTACTGTCGAGCGAAACACGTCCAAAACTGACATAGCTATCTTGAATCCAGAACCACTTTCTCCCAGCAATGCTGACACAGGCACACGACAATTACTGAACCTAAGGGTTGCAAGCGGATGCGGAGCCATAGTTTTCAACCGCTCTACTACATCAAGGCCAGGTGTGTCAGCGGGAACGATGAAAGCAGAAAGCCCACGTGCCCCCTCCGCTTCACCTGTGCGAGCGAAGACGGTATAAACATCCGCAATGCCACCATTACTGATCCATGTTTTTTCACCGTTCAAAACAAAGCTTTCCCCGTCAAGGGTAGCCGTCATAGTCGAATTTGCAACGTCAGATCCTGATTGTGGCTCAGTAAGCGCAAAGGCTGAAATTAACTTCCCAGCACGGACTTTAGGTAACCATTCGATTTTCTGAATATCTGTCCCAAACAGAGAAATTGCACCAGTCCCAAGTCCCTGCATCGCAAAAGAAAAGTCAGCCAGTCCATCGTGACGGGCAAGTATTTCGCGGATCAAGCATAATGATCGAACATCTAGTGTCGCCGTACCATCAGGATCAACCGTGGCATATTCCAGCCAACCATCACGACCCAATGCGGTCACTAAACCGCTGCATGCCAAATCAGTATCACTGTGATCAATATTTGCCAAATGCTGCCCAGCCCATGTGTCAAGAGACGTAGCAAGTAAGCGGTGGCGATCTTCAAAAAACGGCCACGATAGAAATGAACGATCCGCCATCAATTACCTCCAAATACCGGCTTTTCTTTTGCTACAAATGCATCAAATGCTCGAATAAAATCATTGCCTTGCATGCATATTGCTTGAGCTTGAGCCTCAGCCTCGATTGCTTGGTCAATTGTCATAGACCATTCTTGTGCCAACATCGTTTTAGTTATCGAATTGGCAAAAGTTGGGCCTGACACAATACGTTCGGCCAGATCAGTCGCCGTAGTCTCAAGAACTTCCTGCGCAACTAAACTGTTAAAAAATCCCCAGCGCTCACCTTCTTCCGCACTCATTGATCGCCCAAGGTATAAAAGTTCTGCTGCGCGACCCTGTCCAATAATCCGCGGAAGAATGGCGCAAGCGCCCATATCACAGCCAGCCAAACCAACGCGATTGAACAAAAAAGCTACCTTTGCTGACGGCGTGGCGATGCGCAGATCAGAGGCCATCGCTATTATCGCGCCCGCACCAACACAAATACCATCGATTGCTGCAATTATTGGTTTGCCACAGTGGATCATTGCCTTAACCAGATCACCAGTCATGCGGGTGAATTGCAAAAGTTCTTTCATAGGCATTTTTGTCAAAGGGCCAATAATTTCATGAACATCACCTCCCGAGCTGAAGTTCCCACCATTAGAACCAAAAACCACCGCGTGAACATCCTCTGCATAAACTAGATCTCGAAACCAATCACGCAACTCGGCATAGCTGTCGAAGGTCAGTGGGTTTTTTCGATCAGGTCGTTCCAGCTTGATAAAGGCAATCCCGTCAGAAACTCGGCATTGAAAATGTTTAACATCACTCCGCATCAATCTCTCCTTCTGCTTTCCCAAGTAAGGCGTGAAGGGTTGCCGCATCATCTGCATCCAACCCCTGCAGTAGCTGATCCAACCAGGCCTCATGCGTAGCCGCTAACTTAGCAAAGGAAGCCCGTCCCGCTGGCGTTAATACTGCAATCTGCGCTCGCCTGTCGCCCGGCATTGAGACGCGAAGAGCATGGCCCTCTTCCGTCAAGCGGTCAACGATGCCAGTGACGTTTCCGTTGGACACGCGCAATAGGTTAGAAAGCGTGCTCATTTTTAATCCACTGGTGTGGCGGGATAATGCGGCCATAACGTCAAAGCGCGGAAGTGTTGTGCCATATTGAATTCGCATACGGCGCCGCAACTCTGTCTCGATACGGCTACTAGTTTTAAGAAGCTTCAACCATAGACGTAAGCGAGTTTTTGACATGGGCTCAGGGGCCCTTTTTTGTACAGAGATCATAACTCACCTCCATTCAGGTTTAAAGTGTGCCCATTCACTGAACGAGCCGATTCTGAACATAACCAAAGCGCAGTGCCTGCAATCTCATCAACTTGTATGAATCGTTTTTGCGGGTTGCCGCGCTTGAGAGATTTTACTGCGTCTTCGGTACTCATTCCCGTCAGCTTAACAATATTTTTGATTGAACGGTCAAGCATAGGCGTCTCAGTGAAGCCAGGGCAAATTGCATTAACCGTGATCCCAAGCGGTGCTAACTCCAAAGATAAAGCACGGGTCAAGCCGATAACACCGTGTTTGGCAGCGCAATAGCCCGCCACATATGGATAACCCTTTAGCCCTGCAGTCGACGCAATCACGATCATTTGGCCGCGGCCTCCCACCTTCATGTCCGGCAATGCTGCTTGCCAACAATTGAATACGCCTACTATGTTAACATCCAACATATTTGAAAGGCTATCTGTTGTCATTTTTGCAAAGGGGACAGAGTCTGCTGCGCCGGCGTTGGCAACTACAGTTGAAATTGGGCCATGTTCTTCACGCGCGGCCTCAAAGGCTATTTTTACCTCTGCAGCATCCGTTACATCACAAATCTGGTAACTCAAACCCTGGGCCTGCAAAGTGTCTCCTGTGCGCCCCAAGATTGTGACTTTGGCACCGACATTTGCGAATGCATGAGCGGTTGCTGCACCAACCCCAGTACCACCGCCGGAGATTATTACGTGAGTGTTCATACTCATGACCTCTCCAATTCTGCGTCGCGGTCTGCTAAGCGCCATGCCTGATCACGACCTGGTTCATACGGTAAAGGCCATTTTGCATGACGATCACCGATAGCGGTGCCCGCATGTAAGGTCCAATAAGGATCAGCTAAATGTGGCCGCGCAAGGCAGACCAAATCAGCACGACCAGCAATCAAAATCGAATTGGCATGATCCGCTTCATAGATATTTCCAACTGCCATTGTAGCCAGACCCGCTTCGTTACGTATACGGTCCGAAAATGGCGTCTGAAACATACGGCCGTAGATGGGCTTGGCTTGGGTTGATGTTTGTCCAGCAGAGACGTCTATAATATCTACCCCTGCATCGGCGAAGGCTTTTGCTATTAATACAGATTCTTCCGGTGTCACACCTTCATCACCTGCCCAGTCGTTGGCAGAAATCCGTACCGACATTGGTTTATGATCAGGCCAAACAGCACGCATCGCCTTAAAGACCTTCAGTGGATACCGCATTCTATTTTCAAGGCATCCACCATATTCATCTGTCCGCACGTTAGAGAGTGGTGAGATAAAAGACGAAATCAAGTAGCCATGTGCAGCATGCAGTTCGATCATATCAAAGCATGCACGCTCTGCCATTCTTGTAGCCATGACAAACTGCTCACACACTTCATCCATTTGTAAACTATTAATTTCCTGCGGAGCTACATTTTTATTTGACCACGCAATCGAAGATGCTGAAACAGTAGGCCAATTGCCTTCTATTAAAGGAGCGTCCATGACTTCCCAGCCAAGCTGTGTTGATCCTTTTCGGCCAGAGTGTCCGATTTGGCAGCAAATCTTTGCTTCGGTCTCGGCATGGATGAAAGACGTTAACCGCTTCCATTGAGCTTCATGTTCTGGGGCATAGAGGCCAGGGCATCCCGGCGTGATCCGCCCATCAGCCGAGACACAAGTCATTTCTGTATAAACGAGTCCGGCGCCGCCCTTTGCCCGTTCTGCATAGTGAACAAAGTGCCAATCAGTTGGCGCACCACCATCCGCTTTGTATTGCGCCATTGGCGACACAACAATACGATTACTTAATGTAAGGTCTCTCAACTTAAACGGCGCAAACATTGGTGTACGGACAGGGCTTTGCACTCCACCAGCTTGTACTTGAAACCACTTTTCTGCTGATTTTAACCATGCTGGATCACGTAGACGTAGGTTTTCGTGGCTAATTCTCTGGGACCGCGTAAGCAGTGAATAATTAAGCTGGATTGGATGCAGATGTAGGTACCGCTCAACATCCTCAAACCACTCAAGTGAATTCCGGGCGGCAGATTGCAGACGTAAAACCTCAAGGCGCCGTACGTCTTCGTAGACCTCAAATGCCTCTTCGCGAGTATCCTTCTCGACAAGAAGATCCGCCAAGGAAATAGCACTTTCTAATGCCATTTTAGTTCCAGATCCGATTGAAAAGTGCGCCGTCGCCGCGGCATCTCCCATCAGGACAACATTCTTATGAATCCATTTTTGACAAAGCACGCGAGGAAACTGTAACCAAGCAGATCCACGGATGTGGGTAGCATTGGTCATCAGAGAATGGCCACCAAGATAGTCCTTAAAAATATCCTCACAAATTGCGATACTTTCTTCTTGTGAGATATTGCCAAAACCGTATGCGTCAAATGTTTCCTGTTGGCATTCTACAATAAATGTCGCCGTATCATCATCAAACTGATAAGCATGCACCCAGATCCAACCTTTGTCTGTCTCTTCAAAAATAAATGTAAAGGCATCATCAAATTTTTGATGTGTACCCAGCCAAACAAATTGACACAGACGTGTGTCAATTTCTGGCTGAAAAGTATCAGAAAACTCCATTCGAGTCCTTGAGCTTAGTCCATCCGCCGCAATCACAACATCGAAGTCATCCATATAGTCAGATGCTTGACCTACTTCAGTCTCGAAACGCAAATCAACGCCCAGCTCTTTCGCACGAGCCTGCAATATTAGCAGCAATTTCTTGCGTCCAATCCCACAAAACCCATGACCTGTGGATAGCTCCTTGTGTCCATTATGTATGGTTGCTACGTCATCCCAATATGCAAAGTTGTCTCTTATTTTAGAGGCGCTAATGGTATCGTTTTTTGCAAGATTATCCAATGTTTCATCAGACAGCACGACACCCCAACCAAAAGTATCATCTGCCCGGTTTCGCTCGAAAACGATAACCTCACTATTAGGATCACGTAGCTTCATCGAAATTCCGAAGTATAGACCTGCAGGTCCCCCACCTAAACATGCAATCCGCATTTTTTTAATCTCCAAATTACACTATCTTATACAGAGTTAAGGCGCCTAACATTATACTTCAAGAGTAAAGTTTTAAGCTTAAAATATATATCTTTTAATAATATGAATTTTACAAAAATTTACGAGTTAAAGCAGACCTAAAAAATGTCCAAATTAAAGTAGACCTCGATAATAGCCGCGCAAAAGGCTAGCAAGGCAGATCAACTCCCATATTTGCAAATACGAAAGATAACTGACGTCTACACTGTATCTATAGCTATTCTCAAAAAAACCAATTAAATCTGAAATATAACAGACGAACCTAAAGTCACCGAATTCACTCTCAGTAAACAGACTGTAAAGCTTCAAACAGCCTGATACGCTTTAAATCTAGCAGTACCTTAGACTATGCGTCGACCGGCGCGTTGCTAAATGATTTAAGTGTTTTGATCGCTCCATCAAGAGCTTCCCCCTGCTCGTCCTGCAGCGCGGCTTCTCGCAGACGTGCCACCCAGTTGGCTGCGTCGCTGCGGCCCTCCACGAGAGTGGCACCAAGTAGTACCTTGTCAAATTTTGATAAGCTGCGGGCATGAGTGTCAGAGTAGCCTTTGACCAACCGGCGACTGCGAAGTAACCCAACCGCCAAATCATAATCCTTCATAGCAGCACGGCGGCATATCGTAAGCCAGTGGGTGAGGTGGTTATACTCATGCCTATGGCGTAACGTTCTTCGACGATAACCACGTAATCCCCCAAGAAAATACAATATCAAAAATGATCCAAGCCTGTGAGTGCGGATACGCCGACTCCCGCTAAACCAGCGGTCCAACTGGGCCATCCACTGTGGTTTTTTCTCAAACTTTGCACCAAAATTTGCAGGTAGCATGCCAGCAATTTCCTCAGCTCTTGGATGAAAAAATTCAGTTAGTTCAACCGGGCTATTAGCGGCGTCCATCTCAGCACTTATGCGCTCAAATCGTGCACGCCGCGTTTTGAGGTCAGCTACCTTTATGATATCATCGTAAGCCATTGCATTTGCGATATATTTTGCCGCCTCTACCGACAGTGTATATTCCACATTACCGTGATCCAACGCCACTAACACATCCAAGTGGTCAAGGTATTCGGCACCATACTTAACATCTTGAAATTGAAGCACCTTACGTAAACCAAGATGAGCCATCCGCTGCGCGGGTATCGGCAGATTTTTAATTCGCTCTATAAGGACCTGAGCGGCTTTTAAAATATTGTCAGGCCCTTTCAGCATCACAGGGTCAGACAATTGCGCGGGGGTCCGCACCGGATCAACATCTCCTAATTGAGTGCGTTCATACGCGGCCAAAAATGTGCGCAGAGAGGCATCAACTGATTTTTTTGAGGCATGAATAGCGGCCTCGAAAGCTTCTTTTGAAAACGGTAAAGCTCCTGATCCTGCGAGCGCGAAAAATAGTGCTGATGAAATAACTGATCCATTTTCAGACGCAACGCGGTCGAGGTCGAACATTATCAACTGATCCGCTGCAATCTCAGCCGCTGCCTTTACCTCGTCAGATGAAGCAATACCGTCGCCTGGGACAGTCTTTTCCGAAACTGCTAGAGCCCTATGTGTAGAAGCTATTAACGTTGTGCGGTCTGGCGTGACAAAGCCCCGCATAATCGCCCTACCAGCCTCCATCATCTCGGCAGCAATCAGTATATCCACATCTCCTGGAGCTGGCGCTAAAGAAAAAATTGGTGTTAAGGTAGTTTCCGGGGCCATCTCAATGTAATAAATTGTTGCACCTGTCCGCTGGGATACACCTGCGACTGAAGTGGCCTGACAGGCATAGCCCTGCTGACGAGCCAATGCTTCAATCCAACTGGTCAAAACGCCTCCACCCTGGCCGCCAACCGCCATGATAGCAAGTTTGATTATAGTGTTTGGTTTCTCATCACGAGTAATTGGCATTAGTTGGGGTTTCAATTTCACTGCGCAACCTCGGTGAATTCGAGTCGTTTGGACTGACGTCGGTCTTGAAGCCAGCGGATCAGGCCACCACGTACATTATGCCAACGCAGCTCAACCGAAGACGGATTATGCACCAAATCAGCGCGATAAAAACTCGGGCATAACACGGCTGCGTCAGCCACCTCACCACAATTTCCACAGCCAACAC